>JALOTI010000237.1 GCA_025457985.1 Leptospira sp. | reverse complement strand
CGGCTGCTGTCCCCGACTTTGGGCTACGCTTCGCTGCTTCGCCCGCCCAAGTCGTCTGCTCGTTCCCTATGGGTCACTGCGCAGGATTGCGGGTTAAATCTTTCTAAGAGAGAATCGCCGTCAGACAATCGTTTGTTAAAGCTGTCTTGCTCTTCGGCTTCCGGCATGATTGCCGGGTTGTCTCCTTCGAAGAATTGATCTAAGATTCAACCCCGGATCATAATGTATTTACTCGCCTTGGCCCAGAGAGTAACCGATCACACCATCAAACTGGTAGAGATTTTCCGTTTTGATAAAATCAAATCCAGCAGACTCTAAAATTGTCAAAACGGCTGTTATATCTTTGTGCTGTATTGTTCCACCATTCGGTGATACGAATCTACATCGGAAGTGATCCGTTAAGAATGTTTCAGGTTGTCCTTCAGGATACACCTTAACGCCACGGTTCGTAATCATCTTCAATTTGAGGAAATCTTTACAGATCGCTTCTAATTTTTTGCCTAGATCGTCTGGGTTACGATTTTCAAAGATATCAAGGAAGATATCGACTCCCACGAGCTCCTTTTTTTCCTTTATATCCATAGTTTTTAGTTCGAATGCTTTTGGTTTTACGAGATCTGTTGTGCCTAATCCTTTTGGATTTTTTCCAAGTCGCTCGATGATAGCGTCAGCATATTGTTTAGTCCCAACAAGAGTTGTATTTTCTGAAGAATTGTAAACATCCGCAGTTCGAAAACCATCTTCAATTGTAGTAAGCACAGCATTGCGAATCAGCTTGGCTTTTTCGGGCATTCCCAGATGAACCAACATCATAACAGCTGCTTTGATAACTGCTGTTGGGTTTGCAATATTTTTCCCGGCAATGTCTGGCGCACTTCCATGCACAGCTTCAAACATTGCAACATGATCTCCGATATTTGCAGATCCACACATTCCTACAGAACCAGTGACTTCTGCGGCTATATCTGAAAGAATGTCTCCGTATAAGTTAGGTGCAAGAATTACATCGAACCTTTGTGGATTTTTTGCAAGTAATGCAGCTCCAATATCAATGATCATACTTTCTGTCTCAATATCAGGATATTCCAATGCTACTGTTTGGAAAATATTTGCAAACAGACCATCTGTAATTTTCATAATATTGTCTTTGATCATACATGTGATTCGCTTCCTTCCGTTTGAGCGCGCGAATTCGAATGCGTAACGAACAATTTTTTCCGTACCAGGTCTTGTAATCAACTTGAGACATTGTGTTACCTCTCTCGTCTGTCTATGTTCGATACCTGCATAAGTATCTTCTTCATTTTCTCGAATGATCACAATATCGGTGTTTGGAAAATGAGTTCGAATGTAAGGATCGTAGGTTCTGGCAGGTCTTACGTTTGCATACAGGCCTAACGTCTTTCTAATTGTAACATTTAAACTTTTGTATCCCTTGCCTCTTGGTGTTGTAATTGGCCCTTTTAAAATGGTTGGGTATTTCCTAATAGTTTCCCAAGCACCATCGCTGATTCCCGATAGTTTGCCTGATAGGTAAACCGAAGAACCAGCCTCAATCTTTTCAAAGTGAATTCCGCAACCTGCTGCTTCTAAAATGCGGATGGTCTGGGAGATAATTTCTGGTCCAATCCCGTCTCCCTCAATTAAGGACACTACCCGGTCTGTTTTTTGATTCGTTTGCAAATCGTTCGATTTAAGGATTGTCTCGACCATTTTTTCTCTCCATATGCGTAATTTAATACACGAAATAAAATTCGTATATTAGACCAAAAATAATCTACAAATATTAATTTGGAAGAAAAAAATATATACAAACAAGCGAAAAATCCATTATTTTGGTGTTCTCCCAGCGAAATAGGATATGGCTATGGATGGAAAAATAAGAAATCGTTTAGAATTTTTAATGCAATGTTTGGCTGAAGTTCTTGAAGAATCGAATGAAGGACATCTGGTTCCTTATCTATTATTTCAAAAAAAAGAAAATGAATTTAATCTCAAAGAGCTGGCTCCTGAAAAAACCAGTGAATTGTTGAGCCTCTGCTTCCAACTTCTAAACATGGTTGAAGAAAACGGCGCAGCACAATACAGGCGTTCCGTGGAAGATCAAAAAGGTCTAGCCGAGATTCCTGGCCTTTGGGGGCAGTCATTTAAAAAAGCTAAAGAATACGGCCTCGGCCATTCGGATATTTTAAATATATTACCATCAATCCACTGTGAACCCGTCTTAACCGCTCATCCTACGGAAGCAAAAAGAGCTACAGTTTTGGAATACCATAGGCATCTATATCTGTTACTGGTAAAACTTGAAAATTCTATGTGGACAAAATACGAAAAGGAGTCTATTCGTGATGAAATAAAAGTTGTCCTAACTCAACTTTGGCGGACTGGAGAAATTTATCTACAAAAGCCCGATGTAACAAGCGAACGGCGAAACATTGAATTCTATTTAAAAAACGTATTTCCTGAAATTCTCAATAACCTAGACGATCGTATGCGACAAGCATGGAAAGAGTTCGGTGGAAGAGAGGAAGACCTAATGGAACCCGATCAATTCCCAGTCCTGAGTTTTGGAAACTGGATTGGTGGCGATCGAGATGGGCATCCATTCGTTACACCCGAAATTACGGAAGAGAGTTTTCAAAGTTTTCATACTATCGCAAAAGATTTGAATATATCTAAACTGCAAACTATCACTAAGGCTTTAGCACTATCAGACCGTCTGCAAATTCCTCCGAAACCTTTGTTGGACAAAATAGCGAAATGGAAAAAACTTCTGGGCACTTCAGGTCAACTTGCATTCGAAAGAAACCCCAATGAACCTTGGAGGCAATATTGTAACTTACTTGTTCTTCGATTAGAGTCCGATCTTTCTATTACGGAATATCGAAATGAGTTAAAATTTTTGAGAAACACTCTCGTTACATGCGGTGCCACAAGACTAGCAAACCAACTTGTTATACCTTTGGAAAGATTGGCATCTACGTTTGGATTTCACTTGGTCGTTACTGATATAAGACAAAATTCGGAATATCATGAAAAAGTAATTGAACAAATGTTAAATGCAAGTGGTGCTGTGGACTGGGAATATAGTAAGTGGGATGAGAAAAAAAGATTAAAGTTTCTCTCCGAAGAACTATCATCTTCAAGACCTTTTTTACTTCCTGATTCTGATGCTGGATTGGAAAGTAAGAATCTTTTAAATACATATCGAACAATCAAAAGAATTTCTGAGAAGTATGGTGAAGCAGGGATTGGTGCATTTATAGTAAGTATGACTCGGTCCGTTTCTGACCTGCTTTTGGTATATCTCTTCTTTAAAGAAGTTGGTATTTTAAAACGGAATGAGACCGGAGAATTTGTTTCTCCATTCTTTGTTGTTCCTTTGTTTGAGACAATAGAAGATTTAAACCGGTCTCCTGAGTTACTAGACGCGTATCTCTCATTACCTATTGTAAAAAGATCAATAAAAAATCAAACCGTACAGGTCATGTTAGGATACAGTGATTCAAACAAAGATGGAGGGATTTTTGCGAGTAGCTGGAGTCTTTATCAAACAGAGATGGTCCTTACTGAGGTTTCAAAGAAACACAATGTAAGTTTGAGATTCTTTCATGGAAGGGGAGGAACAATTTCTCGAGGAGGCGGTAAAATACATAAATTCTTGGATGCTCTACCTCATGGCTCTCTCACGGGTAAACTCAGAGTGACTGTCCAGGGTGAAACCATTGCACAGCAATATGCAAATAAAATAAATGCAGTTTACAACTTAGAATTGTTTTTAGCGACAACTACAAAAGTTACATTAAGGCATAAGTTTAGACCCAAAAAAGAACATCCAGCCTATCCCATTCTGGAACGATTATCTTCTGAATCAAAAAATATATATTCTAAATTACTTATGAAAGATGGATTTTTAGACTTTTTTGGACAGGCAACTCCCATCGATGCAATTGAACGTTCTAAAATTGGATCTCGACCTGCACGTAGAACTGGGAAAAGAAGTTTTTCAGATTTAAGAGCCATCCCTTGGGTGTTTAGTTGGTCACAGTCAAGATTCTTTCTGCCGAATTGGTATGGAATAGGAAGTGTCTTAAACAACCTCGCTATGAAGAGTGCTAAGGATTTTAATATTCTCAAACAGGAAGTTAAGGAATGGCATTTTTTAAACTACTTGATTCGCAATTTGGAGACAGGTATTTATTCAGCCTCACCTAAAATATTTCGTAAATATGCGGATTTGGTAAAAGATAAGACTGTTAAAAACCAAGTTTTAGAAGAAATTGAAAACGAATACAATTGTACGATTTCGATTTTAAACGAACTCAGAGAAGGAAGTATCGAAGAAAAAAGGCCTGGTATGATCGAAACTTTAAGGCTCCGCGAAACTGGGTTAGAAGTTTTGCATGATATGCAGATTTCAAAATTGATACAATGGCGTTCAAATCCAGAA
>JALOTI010000236.1 GCA_025457985.1 Leptospira sp. | reverse complement strand
TACAGTAGACTTACATATGCCAGAAAACGCTGTTTATATGCGTGTCGTCAAGCGACAGCTGCCAACACTTGTTTATGAGTGCAATAGAAGCCGGATCCCGATACAGAGACCTGGTGGCGTCAGAATGTAATTCGCTTTAGCACCTTGAAGACATTTGTCAACAAGTATTTTTTCCATCCATGCAAACCCTCAATTCCTTTCCGCTATCCAATCGGGTGACCATTCTGAAATCAAACGCCTCCTTAAAGAAAAAGAAGATCCAAATCAAAAAACCATCTGCGGTGACTCCATGCTGATGTATGCGAGGGACCTCGAGACAATAAAAATCTTGATACAAGCGGGCGCTAAACCAAACGAAATTGATGCCAATGGCTATTCCACTTTGATGTTACTGGGAGATTCTCCAGAAATCGCCGACTTTCTAATCAAAAAAAATGCCAAACTTGATTTTACAAATGCCTTTGGTCAAAATGCTCTCCATCTTGCCGTAAAGAGAAAAAATGAAAAACTCGCTAGTTTCCTTTCAAAATTTAAAGTCTTAGACAAACCAGATAAACAAGGCAACACACCCCTACTCTACGCGATTGACCAAGGGAATTCCAATCTAGTTGGGGAGATGCTTAAAAACCAAGCCAATCCCAATATATCTGGCTCGCACGGTTCCGCTCTCCACCTAGCAATACGAAACGGTGACATAACGGCAGTACAACTACTTTTAAAATACAAAGCACGCAAGGATACAAAAGACGATTATGGGTTTACTGCCTCAGATGAAGCAAAAAGAAGTGGAAATCCGGAATTGGAAAAACTTCTTTTACAATAAATCCAAAGTCAAAAGGGTGATGTCATCTTTGAGTTCTGTCCTCATTGCCCCCAATCGTTTAATCAATGATTTATGGAATTCTTTTTTGGAAAATTGGGCAATAGGTTTTATCTCTTCTAAAAGGATTTCTGATGGAATCCTATCATGGTGGATGTTTTCATAAAGCCCATCCGTAAAGATAAGCAATCGATCTCCTTTTTTTAGATCAACTGTCAATTGTTCATACTCGAAATCCGAACTAACACCTAACAAAAGGCCACTACATTCAATCAAACGCACCCGTCCATCGCGAATCATTACGAAAGGAGGGTTGCCTGCCGAAGTAAAGGTTACTTGCATCCTTTTAAAATCCAAATAAAAGTAAGCCGCACTGACAAATCTTTGGTTTAAACTTTCACAGACAAAACGATTCATACTTGCGATGATATCTTTAGGTGAAGACCGAAATTCACGAGCGTTTCGAAAAGCTATCTTTACCGTTGAACTGTCTAGGGCAGCACTCACACCATGACCGGTTACGTCTGCAATCACCATTCCAAAATCATTCTCAGTGAATTCTAAAAAGTCATAGAAGTCTCCACCAACCTCATAAAGAGGAAGATAGGTCACTTCCATACTTAGGTGTTTGTCAGAGGGAAGTGTCGCTGGCAGAATCCGAAGTTGGATCCGTTTAGCAATTTCTAAATCCTTTTTGATTACAGAAAGTTGGCTTTGGGTTTTGTTATTTTCGTCTGATAGTTTTTTAATCCTTCGACCAAGAGCCAAGGAGAATAACATAACCTCAAAGGCTGTCCCAATCTGAACTCCATACCTTCCAAACGTAGTCGAAGGAAGAACGCCAGCTTTGGTAAGTGAATCAAAAATTACTCCAATAAAAAGAACCACCCAAGCAACCACAAAAAATCGGGACGAGGTTTTATTCGTCCGGTTAGAATAGGCACCACTAAACAAAAGCAAGATGACCGTATATGGAAATGTATAAATGAAAGACATTTCGATCCAATTATGAGGCAAAAAGAATGACAAGATAGTCATGATACCGAATGCCCAGACCGAGAAAAGAAGCGTAATTCTTAGATATTTAAACTGTTTTTTGAGATTCAAAAAATAGAATGAAAACATGGTAACAAAAAATAAAGAAGAGTTTACTGTTACATATAAGGCAGGTTTTACAGAAAATTCTGCTTCATAAAAGAAATACTGTTTTAGGAACCCACCGAGCAATGAATAGTTGAGTATCAGAGACGAAAGATACAAACAATAGAATAGATAGGCTCGTTCTCGTACATTTATGTAGATAAAAATATTATAGATCAAAAGCCCAAGCATGATTCCAAAATAGAATCCATTCGCTAGGTAATCATACTCTATCCTTTCTACAAAGCTTACTTCGTCCCAGACACGGATCGGTGCACTTAGGATTCCCGAATTTTCAATTTTGACATAGGTAGTTGTTTTTGAATTGGGAGGCAGTTCCCATCGAAACACAGGATGCCTATGCAAAAACTCTTTTTTGGAAAATGGCTCACTGCCTTGGAATTTATCTTTTGCGATTTTATTTCCTTCGATACGGTATACTTCCACCAAATCCACCCAAGGTGATTCAAATTCTAAGTACTGTATCTTCGGATTCTCTTCCGAATTGACTAAATCAAACCGAACCCATACAGATCTTTGGAAATAACCAAAGTTATATTTTACATTCTTTTTCTCAGACCAAGGAATGTTTGCTTCGGAGATTGTCTCAAACGAATCATTCGAAAAGTAGTATTGGATAGCAGGCCTTTGGGGAAGCTCAGTATTACAACCCATCGATCCAAAAATCTGGATCCATACGAGTATTAGAAAACAGATTCTAATTTTACCTGTAGAACAACCCAACATTAAGGACATCGGATCATTTCGGAAACATCCTTTAAACCGTTTTCCTTCCAAATATTAGAATGGAATAAACTTTTATTTTGGGGAAAATCCGAATTGCAATTCCCTACCGCTGCGATCCTATTTGGTGCAAAGGAGATTTAATATGGCGGGAAAATTTGAAATATACAAAGACAAAGCAGGTGAATTTCGATTTCGATTGAAAGCAGCAAATGGCGAAATCATTGCATCTAGCGAAGGCTATTCTTCAAAAGCGGCGTGCGAAAGCGGAATCGAATCCGTAAAGAAGAATGCCAGTGATGCGGAAATCGTAGATCAAACGTAAGAACAGCAGTAATCTGTAACTGTTTCAATCTTAAGTTTGAATTTGGAGTTGGCTGGAACTTCGAAGGAATACGTTCCATTGATTTGAATCCAGTCAACTTGTCCGGGGAGCAAAATAGAAAGTTTGCCGGACAAGATTTCCATAATCTCCTTTTGGTCCGTTCCAAATTCATAATCCCCTGGAAGCATAATTCCTAATGTTTTTTTCTCACCATTCGCAAAAAGCACGGTACGGCTTGTGACCTTTCCGTCATAGTAGATATTAGCTGGCTTAACAACAGATACAGAATCGAAAGTATTCATACATCCATTCCGTACAAAGCCTGATTCGTTCCAACTTTTATACGGAAATTAGTGGTGTTTCAAATGTAAAAAAGTGTTTGATTATCAGGAAATTTACGACAGCGTTCCCATTAGTGGCGAAAGCAAACCTTAAAATATCAGAAAATAAGAAAATACAAGCCCGAGAAAAGTCCATCAATCGGATTCTGTCTTCGGCAATCGTTCTTTTTTCGAAACATGGCTTTGCTCAGACAACAATGGAAATGATCGCCAATCATGCGAAAATTTCCAAAGGATTGGCATATAATTATTTCAAAAGTAAGGTGCAAATCTTTGAGGAAATCATAGACCAACACTTAGCCAAACAAGAGCTTTTTTATCGGAATATACCAGACAATCTTTCTGCGCGCGACTACGTAAAAGAATTTTTCGAAAGGTCTATGCAATTCGCCGAACAGGAAAGAAAGACGATGGTACTTATATCAGTTTGTTTGGTTCAACCTGGTTCCATCTCTCTATCAAAAAAAATGATGGCAAACATCGATAAAAAACTCGCTCCGTTTAAGGAAGCCATGTTGGAGCGGTTTACAGCTCTAGGCATCAAAGAACCGGAAAAAGAAATGATGCTCATCCGCACATTCCTCCACGGCATCTTTATGGGGAAAGTATTCCATGATGAGAATATATGCCCCACAACAAATGTAGTAGATTTATTTTTAGAACGTTACGAGAGAAATTTTCGCAAATAATCTAAACTCCTTCGTTTTCTTTTCCACCACCAGGAATTTTTAATATCAAAAGATTGGTTGTAGCTGTAGCCAATAACTTGCCTTTTTCGGTCTTCATCTCTGCTGTCATATGAATTGTAGAGAAACCTTTCGCTTCGATTTGCGCTTTTACAAATACCTTTTGGTTCGTGGCAACTCCCCTGATGTATTGGATATTCATATCGATGGTCGTTGTTGGTTTTTTAGCAACAAGGTAACTAAGTGGTCCAAACGCATTATCAAAAGCAGCGGCGATCACTCCACCTTGCATCATTCCCATCGGATTTGTTTGGTCTTCACGGACAGGAAAGGATACCGTTAAACTTTTGTTTTTTTCATAAGAAACTATTTCCGATTCCATTTGAGTAAAAATCGGAG
>JALOTI010000235.1 GCA_025457985.1 Leptospira sp. | reverse complement strand
AAAAAACTTAGCGCAAAGAAACAAATACTATAAATATAAATAGTAATTTTGTCCATCATCTGGAAATTTTTTTACTACCAATTCATTTTGAAAAGGAAGCGACTCTAAGTGACCTAAAATTTTAAGATACAAATCCTTTTCAGTTACGATTACCAAAGAACCAGGCGATGTTTCTATAATCCTATCTTTATGGCTCATGTAACTCTCGATCTGATCTATAAAACGTTGTTTAATAATATGATTTTCTGGTGTTGGTCGGTATTCCGGCCATTTGATACGCAAAACATTTGCCTGACGTTTCCCTCCAAATGTGGCTTGCAGGAATGATCTAACCATCCAAGAAAGATTGTCCTCTAAATAAGTCAGTTTTGAATCTTCCTTATGAACAAGCATGTGTAATGCGGGAATCACTTGTTTAAGTTTATCGAATATCATACGCTTATGGGATGATAAAAACTTAAGTTTCTCTTCTTTGGTAAGTAGAACCATAAACATACCAGAAAACCCAAGTGAGTCCATTAGAAACGCCACAACAGTTTCTGTTTGAATCAGAATCTCCCACGAAAACTTTTTTGAGATAAATCGGTCTAGCCTAACTTCTTCCGTTAAGTCAAACATCGCAAAACCCGTCTCATCAAACTGAAGGTAAGGATCGTGGTGAACAAATATTAAGTTGGCTCGAGTGTTGTAATCCAATCCGGAAGAAATTTGACTGTGGTATGATCCAAGTTCTTCGTTCAAAAATAAATAAGAAAACCTCGGAGAACCAAACCTCGAAATAAAATTTTGTGTATAATTAACGATACCATCCAAGGAAATTCCATCGTTTCGATAGATTCTATCAAGAAGTGAATATTCGAATTTTCTTTCTTCGGGTATTTTCCAAAATTCCTCTGTATCAGTTAAGGCAGACTCTGGTAAGTTGACTTCCTTGGGCGTAGATACTTTTTCAACCAGAGCTTTCAATTCTGGATTAAAAATACTCTCTCGTTTTTTTTGAATCGGGTCAAAGGTTTTCGTCTTTTTCCAAGATATAGGAGGTATGTATTGTAACTGTTTTTTCACTTCGATTGGCTTAAGTTTAACATCCTCTGATTTCCTTTCAATTCCTTCTTTTGAAATATTTTGTATCTGGGTGCTTATTTTTTCCTCTTCCACAAGGATTACTTCATCGGGTATTGACTCTTTCTTTCTACGAATCAGCCAAAAAGCAAATAGAGGCAGAAGAGAGAAAAAACCGAATGTTAGGAGATACGGTGATTTGGTGTCTGCTTTCAACACATACAATCCGCGGAAAAAACTAGGAATATCTTTCGGATTTGCGAAAAAATAACTGCTGTATGTTTCTCCAAGATAGGAAAGTTTTCCATGCAATTGCTTTTGATTGAGCTGGAAATTGGATTCTTTCCAAACTTGCGGATTTTCTTTGATCCGTTCCTTGGATTTATTTTCCGAGAGAACTGTAAAGACAGATGGAAAATAAAACTCATCTAGGCCACGATCTTTTTTAGAGTACAGACGATCGGCCTGAATTACTGCAACTAGAACTGTGGACTGATCTGAATTAGATGATATTTTGGGAACGATCATAACTAAATCAAAATTTGCCTCTAAGAAGAGACTCGATTTTGTTTCAATTGCCTTCTCAATGGAGTTTTGAATTTCCGTTCCAAATCGAAATAAGATCGTTTGGTTCAATTCATTTGTCCGCCAAACATATTCTTCCTGAATGAGATTTTGCTTCTTTTGAAAACCAGTATCAAATTGTTCAGAAGAAATATTTTTTTCTAAACTGAGAAACAAGTTTCCGATCTCTTGAAATCTTTTTTCCATCCAAGGTTTGTAATAACGATAATTTGGGAATAGAGGCAAAGAAAGATGGTAAAAACTTAGTGTGACTAAAAATACCAAACTGCTGAATATTAATTTCTTTCGAATCTGTATCGAAGCGTTATTTGAATACAAAACAAAAAGTCGCACATAAAAGAGAGAAAAAAAGACAACGAGAAAAACTACAAATGCTGTGTAATAAACTGTTCTATCTAGATATAACTTTTCTTCTAACAGATAGATAAATCCCTCCTCTAATTCTATTCTCTCTAAGACCCGAGTCTTACGATCAATTGACCAGGAGATCCTTTTTCCTTCGTTCCCTCGGAATAAGTTTAACAGTTCTTTCTCAGTTCGATCCATTGTTAGAACGGATTCATCGTTTGAAAAAAGGATTTCATTTTTCTTTGGATCTACAACCCAGAATAAAAATCCCAATTCTAAATTGGGATTCGTAATTTTGAATTCCATGGATTTTGGTTTTGGGAATTCAAAAAAATATCTACCTTGTTTTTCATAATAAATTAAGTTCCCATCGGAGAGCTGTGTAATTTGTCCTCTTGGGATTTCTCTTCTATCATTTCGCAACTCATTTTGAAAAACGGAAGGATTAGATTTTGTGCTGTAGATTAACTTCAATCTTTCATCATATATATTAACAAACCCCAGATCCAAAACAGACTGAATTTGTTCAGCTATAATTTTTGCTTCAAATGGAAGGTTCTGTCTGTGAACACAGGACTCGATCGTATTTAAATAATTAGTTGTTCGAGATTCCCATCTGGACCGGACCTCTTCAACCAATCTGGACTTGGCAACAATTGGATCCACCCATAGTTTGATGGAAATATAACCAAGAGAAGTAAGTAAAGCGAAAGCAAGAATTCCAAAAAGAGTGGACGTTTTTTCCAATTTTGCCTTCATCTTTACTATTATCGGCTTCGAAAGGGGAAAACTAAGAAGTCCAAAGGAAGGAATGATATTTTATATTTTTTTGGACGGAGTTGGTATTGGAAAATTTGATCCTGAATCCAACCCATTTACTCGATTTGCCAAAGGTTTCCTAGGACCCCTTGGAGGCAGATCCCAGGCGGAATGTGAACTCCCAAAACTGCCTACAAAACTCCATTATATCCCAACGGATGCACATATGGGCGTCCCTGGATTGCCACAGTCGGCAACAGGGCAGACTGCTTTGTGGACAGGCATTCCCGGACCAAAAGTACTAGACCGCCATGTAAGCGGATTCCCTACGATTACCTTACGAAAGATCATTTCAAAATATTCACTGATCAAAATTTTGAATGATCGAGGAATCAAAAGTGACTTTATCAATTGTTTTTCTCCTCTGTATCTCCATCATGTGGAGGAGAAGCCAAAGTTAGTCTCTGCTTCCACTTTAGTCCAACTAGCAAGCGGTAGGCCCCTTAAAAATTTCCAAGACCTCAGGAACGGTCGAGGTTTATATATGGATCTTACCCATGAAATTATCTCTACACTAGGCATTGAAGAATTAAAAAAGGGAGATCCACTTCTCAACAGACGGAACCCCAAAGATTCAGGATTGCAACTAACTCAAAACTTTCGGGACTATGGTTTGATCTTATACGAATACTTTATCACAGATAAAATTGGTCATGCGATGGATTGGAACAATGCAGAGCGAGTGATCTTCAATCTCGAAGAATTTTTTGCAGGTATTCTTGAGGGAATCGATATAAGTCAGGATCTATTGATTGTTTCCAGTGACCACGGAAATATGGAAGATCTTAGCCAGAAGAATCATACGGAAAACCCAGCGGCCACCATCCTTTATGGAAAGGATGCTGACCGCATCGCTGGCAACATACATACATTAGCTGATATTGTTCCAGAAATCTATAAGATATTCAATCTCAGAGAAGACCTGGATAATATAACCAATAATGAGTTCCTAAATTCTGCGAACTAAAACTCCAAATCACTCCCAGATTCACTGGAATACTGATTTGAGGTAGAGTTTTTGGCACCGAGCGAATCCTCTGAATCATGAACATCTCTGAACTGATCCAAGGATTCTTTTTTCCATGCCATCGCTTTTTCTGTAATCTGGTTTTTAGGGTATTTATCAATTATCGTTTGAAAGACAGATGCCGCATTTTCATATTTCCCTTGTCTGAAGTAAATTGTTCCTTTTTTGTAAAGGCCTGCTTGGTCAAGAGAATAGTCTGAGTTAGTTAACAACCGATTGATGAATGTCAAAGATTCTTTTTGTTTACCGAGTGCATCATATGCCACAGATATGTAATACAACGCCTCTTCTTCTTTTTTTGCCCCGGAATTTACGAGAAGTGATTTGTTGAATAGATCAATACTTCGACTGTATTGTTTATTCGTAAACGCAGACTTTGCTTCCTGAAAAACACCATCCTTATATTCATTTACTACTTTTGAATCTGGGCCAGCTAACTGTGATTCAATACCTATGTATTCGTCAAATACATCAAAACTTGCCCAATCCTTACCCAACTTCTTAAGGGACCTACCCCAACCTATCCTTGCCGAAGTGTTATTGGGATCTTCTTGGAGAGATAAAACATAATTCTTACGTGCGTCTTCAAATTCTTTTTTGTGTCAAATCTAAATCCCCAATTTA
>JALOTI010000234.1 GCA_025457985.1 Leptospira sp. | reverse complement strand
TTTTCCTCTACGCCGCCGAAGTTCAGTTTTGCCATTTTGTTCAGTTTGTAGATGGCAGTTTGCAGATGGCAGAACTTTACCGCCTTGCTGCCACTGTCATCCTGTTGTTAAGAATAATTGGTTATTGGTTGTTGTTTTTTTCTTTGTCTTTGCTGCCATCTGCCCACTGCCCACTACATCACAAACACATCCTTCCCCTTATCGAGGAATTCATTCTCTACTTTGGCCAATGCAGCCACATCTTCATAGTCGCCCTTGACCTCAAATTCTGCACGTACTGTGAGCGGTTCTTTTCCCGTAGGGGCCTTTGCGTCAGTCGCCGCAGTACTGGCCGCTGGGGCTGTTTTTATTATATTGGATTATCTCTGGCCGCCAAGTGAAGGCCTTGCCTCAGGCGATTCAAACCAATGCAATGATTTGGAAAAGTTTTTTAGACTCTAAGGTGAACCTATCGGAAAAACTTTCCTCCCTTAAGATCCCCGTACAATTGGTCTGGGGAAAGTATGATCCAGTGATTCCTGTGTCTATAGGAAAGAAGTTTCGAAAATGTATCCAAGATTCGGATTTACAAGTTTTACCTACGGGTCATCTTCCCTTTGCCGAAGACCCAAGGAGTTTTTGGAAATCAATAGAACCATTTTTTCTAAAAATTATCTCGCCATGAGTTTTCTATTTAGAAAAGGTTTTCCCAAGGTAGACCCTTGGACCTTTTGGACGAAAAAGAATTTCTCTACAAAATATGCAATGCCGTAGTGCCGATTCCCAAACCTGTTTGGCAGGCTTTGCCCCAAACTTTCTTTAGGCGAAAAATCTTAGGCGCTGGTGAGTTTTTTTTAAGAGCTGGCAAAGAAGCTACGGAACTAGCCATCGTCCTCTCTGGAGTATTGAAAGAAAGTTACCAAACAGCCAAGGGAGACGAATATGTAAAATCCTATATTTTTCCGGGAGAATTTACAGGTTCTTATTTTGATCTTTTGAACCAGGGACCTTCTACCTGTTCCATCCGTACTCTCCAAGAGGTAACTTTGTATGTTGCTCCCTTTTCGGAATTTTTAGAGCTGAGCCAAAGAGATACCATTTGGAAAGACTTCCGGCTTCGACTTGTAGAATTGTTATTTTGCAAAAAAGCCAAACGAGAATTTGAACTCCTTACCATGGATGCAAAAGATCGTTACTTGGCTCTCCGCCAAGAAAAACCCGAATTGGAAACCTTACTCACACAAATACAACTTGCGTCCTATCTTCGAATTACTCCAGTTAGTCTAAGTCGAATCAAAAAATCTCTTAGGAAAAATTGACGTATCTAACTTGTAATCCATCTAAAAGATTAGTTAAGAGTTTTACAAGAGTTTAGCGAAATCATTCTGTCCAAGAAAAATCTGTTCCGAGTAGCTGGTTCACAGCCTCAATAAATCGTTCCGGTGCCCATGGTTTGGAGAGGATGATGCTATCTTTATCAGATTTATAGACGGACAAAATGTTCTCTTTGGTGGCAAACCCAGTGACAACGATCACTGGAAGATCAGGGTAGACTTTTTTGATAGTTTCTACCAGTTTATCTCCCGAAAGATAAGGCATTTTTATATCTGAAATCAATAGATCCGGTTTGTATTTTTTGAGATAGTCAACGGCAACCTCAGGATCTTGAAAATCAGTAATGACCAATCTGATATTTTCCTTTTTTCTGTTCACAAAGGCCAATTCCCGTTTCATGGAAGAGGAGATCGTTTTGACATCGTCTACCATAACGATCTTATACACTTTTTCTTCTGAGTTTATTTTGCTTGCCTTTGACTCTATATCGGACATCAACTCATCAATGTTTGTTGCGGACATGATTTTAACCCTCCTTTATGGGTAAAATAACTTCAAACGTTGTTCCTTCACAGCGAACACTTTCCACTTGAATATTTCCTTTATGTTTTCGAATGATATCCATACTGATCGAAAGACCCAGTCCAGTTCCTTCACCTGATTCTTTCGGTGAGAAAAAAGGATCAAAGATCCTCGTTTGGATTTCTTTTGGTATACCAATTCCATTATCCTTTACTTCCATTATCCTTTACGCGTAGTCGGACCAGAGCTTCGCCTTCTACTGAGGTAATCAGATCCGTATAAATTTCAATTTTCCCTGGTTATTCGCTTTGCGTTTCTGGAAAGAGTCCTAGTATTTTCTTTTCCTCGATTGCGTGGCCGGCATTTACTAATAGGTTTATTAAAACTTGACCTATTTCCTGTGGTCTACATTCAATTTTTGGTAACTTTTCATTTAACTTTAATTCAACGACACAGTCATATTTGATATTATGGTGACTAAGATTCATTGCCTGTTGTATGATTTCGTTTAGATTACAGGCAACAAAACTCTCCTCCTTATCAACATGGGCAAAACTTTTAATATTTTTTACGATTTCAACGACACGGCCCGCTCCGTCGATGGACTCATCCAACATCTCTTCGGTATCATTCAATATTTCATTGATATTTGAGGAATTAAACTTATGGAGTAGGTTTTGGATTTGAGGAATATCCTGGAAAGATGTTAAGGTAGTTTTTATGGTTTCTATAAAACCTATTAGATCTTTCTGGTTTCGTTTCATCATTTCTAAGTTACTTGAAATGAACGCCATTGGATTATTGATTTCATGAGCTACGCCGGCAGCTAACTGACCAATTGTCGCAAGTTTTTCACTTTGAAGGAGTTGTTTTTCGGTCTCTTTTGTTCGGGTAACATCCGTGATGTTAACCAAAATGGCAACATTGCCATTAAAAATGATTTCAATAGCCCAAAGGCTAAACCATTTTTTCTGCCCGTTCACTAGGAGTGTATATTTTTCTATATTGTTTTGGTCGGGAGATGTTTTGTTATTGCTAAGTTGATTCATAAACTCTGCAGGATCCTCTCCACTTAAAAATCCTAAAACATCCGAAATCGATTTTGTTTGTAAATCTGCCTTAGATTGTGCGAGTAAGATTTCAGCACTTCGATTGAAGAATATGATTTTACCTTCCTGTAGGATCAAAATTCCGTTGGAGGAACATTCTACAATGGATTGTAAATTCCATTCACTCGCAAGAAGTAACTCTTCTGTCCTTTTTCTGAGTAAGATATTAAGAAGCTCTGTCCCTAATAATTGAATTTCTTTTGAATCTGTTTCTTCGTACTCGGCTCGCTTTTGCCCAACGATAACGGTAAAAGCGTATTGCTCTTTCCGTTCAAAATTGACCTCCAAAGTTTGCATCTTTTTCATCTCTGTATCTGTGATAGAAAATGGTAAGTAACTTACCTGAGATTGAGATCGTTTTATTTTTACACCTAATTCTTGTACGTTGCCATTTGTAGATGCCATTCTAATCGTAGCCCATTCGCTACTAGTTAGCTGGATCATATATTCCAAGGCAATTCTCAAGAGAGAATCTACTGTCTCTTCCGATTGTTTTTGCCCAAGTACAAGAACTGCTTCTGTACGGATTTCCGTTTTCTTTCGTTCGGTGATATCTAAATGAGTTCCCACAACACGGATAGGTAAGTCATTTTCATCCCTTTCCACGACCTTTCCCCGGCTCCAAATCCAAATGGATTTGCCAGTTCGAGAGAACATTTTGATTTCCATGTCATGAGAGTCGATGGAGCCATTCAGATAGTTTTCAAATAAGGACCGCACGCGCTCCCTGTCCTCCCAGTGGACAAGGGTTTCCCAATGCGTGAAATTTTGAGGAAACTGATCTGGTTCAAATCCTAAAATCCTCGCATATTCTGGGCTAAAGTAAGCCTTCCCCTGCCTGAGCGAAAAGTCCCAAACACCGGATTGCCCACTTTCTAAAGCAAGTTTCAACCGAGCTTCTTCTTCCCGGTTCTGCGATAATGGAATGGTTTCCAAATTCAAAAGGAAGAGAACTCTTCGATCTTCAGGAATTGGCTTTGATAGAATTTGAAAACTTCCCGGAATTTTTGCTAGAATGACAGGAAAGGAGGACAAATTGGTCGAGCGAAGGAGGGTAGAACGAATTTCTTCCGTAACCTCATCTTTCCAGAGTAGGGAAACTATATCGGCTCCCAGTAACTGTGGATACTCTCTTCCGAAGAGTAGGCAGGCGGCCTTATTGCAACGTTGGACCCTAAGATCGGCTGTTAATACAAACGAAGGCAAGGGGTTGCCATCCCAAGCGGTCTCTAATTCCAATTTAGCGGCAAGAATCGTATCGATGGCTTGAACCAGTTCCATACTCTACCTCCCTAAGGATAGACGAAGCTTTTTGGGATTTCCCTAGAAAATTAAAAAAAAACGATATGGTCTCCTGAAAAAATGGAAAGCAGAGTTAGGAAATACAATCGCAATTTAAGGAATTCTAGTTTCACATGGCTGAAACTGAAATTCCATTTATGTTTGATCAATTGAAGGAACGATTTGACCGCGACGCGAAACTATCTCAAAAGGATTGGTCTATTCTTGTTCAATATGTAAAGTATGTGGAGTTGCAAAAGAACCAAATCCTACTCCGGCCGGGTGAGATTGCAAACTACGGAATCTTTTTGATGGATGGTATCCTCAGAATCTGCAACCATTATGAGGGTAGGGAGTATACTAGGAACATCTTTACTTCGGGAGACTTTTTCACAGAAAGTGGAAGTTTTTTTAGCAACCAGTCCTTTGGTTTCCAAATTGATGCTCTTGAGGATTCAAAGGTCTTTCTACTTTATAAAACTGATATTCAATTTTTAGAGACTCAGTCAGCAGAGTTTGCAAACTTCTTTCGCAAACAAATCGAACGTGCCCTTATTTTTTTGACCAAAAAAGTTTTGGAAAATCAAAAGACAGCGTTGGAACGATTTTTAGAACTTCGAAAGTTGCGACCTTCACTTTTAGGGCGAGTACCTCAGTATATATTGGCTTCGTATTTGAACCTCACACCAGAGGCATATAGCAGAATCCAAAAACAAGCCCAGGATCTTGATCTAGATCAAGAAAAAGATCCAAGTCCTTAATCAGGATCATTTCTTCTCTTTCTCAATTCATGTATCCTGAAGGTTGTGAGGGATTATGAAAAATCAAAAAATATTTTTATTAGTAATTTGTTTATCCGCTAAAGGTTTGTTAGCTGAAGAAAAGAAATGGGCCGTTGAAGCAGAACTGATTCAACCTTTTATACCGACGATTCATATCGGTCGTATCCAAGCGACTCGGACGATTTGGGGAGATTGGAATTCTGCTCATGGAGAGCTAAAAATTGGAGCCTTTATCCGACCGAGAGTGAAACACGATGTTGTGGATGTAATTGATGAATACGCTGCTTCCTTCGGCTACCGTCATTATTTTAATGAAAATTGGAATATTGAAGCCAATTACTATATTGGATACGTTTGGGCAGATAATAATAAGTGGAATCGAAGAAACTTAGGGCCTTATGCATTTCTATCTGAGAGTCCAGAAATTAGAGCCTATGCATACAAGCAGGTAGAAAGGGATTATGAGGGTAGAGTTCAATTTGCCGAAGCTTTGGTGGGATATAGATTTTTTTTAAATCAAGAAAAAACAGTTTATATGATTCCACAATTTGGAGTACTTCATGGATTACACGGTTCCGGAATCATTGGACCTAGAGATGGAAAAACAGAAACCTTTCTAGTAGGAAATCTAATCATTGGAACTCGTTTCTAAATAACAGAGGAATATTAAGATGCATCAAATCAATCGAAGCCAATTTTTATCCCAAGCCGGTATCACAGTATCGGCAGTTTTGTTTTTGAAACATTGTTCCACCATTTTTCCGAGGCAATTGGAAAAAGGAGAATCCGAGAACAAAAATCGAAAAGAGATTTTTAAAGAACCGATTTTAAATGCCATTCTTTTTGGAATTACGGCACCAAACCCACATAATACGCAAGCCTGGAAATTTAAAATTTTGAATCCAGAAGAAATGCTACTCTATGTAGATGAATCACGTATCCTTCCCGTTACCGATCCCACGACAAGACAGGTCCATATCGGACAAGGAACTTTTTTAGAATGTCTATCAATAGGGGCAAGTTCTATGGGATATGACACGAATGTAAAAATATTTCCAGAAGGAATCTATTCAGCCAAGGATGTGGGCAAAAAGCCAATCGCAAAAATAAAACTGGTCGCTAAGTCTAAAACTGTCTCATCGGATTCTCTTTTTCCTTTTTTAGATAAGAGACATACCGTACGCACAGCCTATGAGGGTGATTTACTCAAACAAACAGAACTGGAGTCTATTTTAGAAGATTCTGGGCAAAAATATTCGGAAATTCTATCCTTTTTGCAGGAAGACAAGATACAAGATATCATCCGTCAGGCGATGGATGCGATGAAAGTTGAAACACTGAATGTAAGAACCGCTGAAGAATCACGAATTTGGTTTCGATTCAATGATAAAGAAATTCAAACCAAACGAGATGGTATAGCTTTACCAGACCAAGGTGTAACCGGCTTCCAAAGATGGATGTTGGAAACATTTTTTATGGGACCTGAACCGGAAAAATTTCACAATAAAACAGGTGTGAATCAATTTCTGGCAGGTTATGAAA
>JALOTI010000233.1 GCA_025457985.1 Leptospira sp. | reverse complement strand
GCCTGCATGTACATCCAATCGAATCGCTTCCCCCCACATTCGGTTTTTTAATTCATTTTTCATTGTGGTGAGAAGGTCGCCGATATTCTGTTCTTCATTGATAGAAATATCAGCATCCCTAACAATCTTAAATGTATGGATTTGTTTTACATTCATCCCATAAAAAAGATCACTTAAGTGGAGTTTAATGATCTCTTCCAAAGGAAAGAACCTCCTTATTTCAGGTTCATCATTTGGGGGTAGCTGTAAAAATCTTGGCAATACACTTGGAACCTGAACGATCGCAAAAAGTTCTTTTACTTTGTTTTTATCATCATCTGAATAGAGAGTGATTCCTAGGTTTAAAGTTCGATTCAAGATATGAGGAAACGGGTGTGAAGGGTCGATCGCAAGCGGTGTAAGTATACTCGATACTTCACGTTTGTAGTAATTTTTGACAAATTGAATATCATCACCTGCAAGTTCGCTTGGATCTTGAACAATTATGATTTTGTTTTCTTTTAGTTCCTTAAGTATCTCATCTAATGTTTCATACTGTTCTTTGACAAAATGTCCGACCTTACCGTATAACTCAGATATGATTTCCGATGTTCTTTTTCCCGTTAAACTCTTTTCTTCAATCCCTGCATTTTTTAAGTTTAGAAGGCCAGCTACTCGGACCATAAAAAATTCGTCCAAATTGGATTCAGTTATACATAGGAATTTTAGCCTTTCCAGAAGGGGATTGGATTTGTCTTTTGCTTCCTCCAATACTCGCGAGTTGAAGTCGACCCACGACAATTCGCGGTCAAAAAAGATATTTGGATTCCCCATTTCTATTTTTTCGGTAGGGTAAGCAGTCATAATTCTAGGATTTGGGAAGGAAAAAATTCTGTAAATTCCTAATCCTTTGCTAGAATTCGACGACATTCAATTCAGAGGACCAGACAAAGATGCCAGCCTACACGATGCCTGGGCTAATGACAGGCCAAAATACAAACGATATAGTAAAGAAGCTTGTTGAGCTAGAGCGCCGTCCCATCACACGTTGGGAGACGGAAAATGTTTACGCCAAGGCTCAAATCGAAGTTTGGGGTGAACTAAAGAATCATACAACCAATCTCCAAACCAAAACTCGTGCCCTAGTATCGTTTACAGCTCCTTTTGCGACAAAAGCTGTCAGTTCCTCGGAAGAGGGTGTGATCACAGGCGAAGCATCTCGTGCCGCTAAATCAGGGAATCGAGCTCTCGAAATCTTGGAATTAGCATCGAAACACCAAATATCTGGCCAGGAAGTGGACACTGATGTAAAACTTCCTGCTGGAAATTTTACAATCTACTCTGGGCACCTAAAAGAGACTGTTAATTTTTCGGGCGGAAGTCTTGCGGAGCTGGCAAATCAAATCAAAAATTCAGCGGGAACTTTAGCTGAAGTTAGTTTAGTAAAAATTGATAAAAATTCATCTATCGTTACTGTAACGGCTGTAAAGACGGGAAAAAAATTCGAACTGCAATTTTCTGATCCGAATGCCATCCTAAAAATGGCAGGGATAGTGGGTGAAAACTCAAATCAGGCAACTGAGACAAGACTGAAACTCATTCCGAATTTGGCTGAAAAAAAACCATACGAAGTATCAAAATTTAAAAAATCGGAAGATCCGAATGAGGCACCCGTATCAACAGAAGAAGGTCTGATTTTAAAAGCAGATACAGCATTTCTATTACCAGTAGCTGGAAATGAAATATTAGAGAGATCTTATGTATCTATAGAAGTTTTGGGAGAATCGCCTCAAATTTTGGAAATAGGAGTTGGTTTTGAAAAGGATGGTGCCAGTCGCTCAAAATTCCTTCCCGTTAACAAAAAAGATTCCAAATATGAACTAACTATATCAGATTTTGCTACGAATAAAAACCTCACATCTCTTATTCTCTCGAATGCATCCACAACAGAACTTAAAATCAAGTCCATTGAACTAGTCACTCCACCTAAACCTGGCACGGCAGAACCTATCAAAGTTCTCGCGGAAGCAAAAGATTTAAAGTTTAAAATTGATGGCGTGGAAATCACTCGAGAATCGAACGAAGGAATTTCAGATGTGTTGGATGGAATTTCATTTAACGTTCATAAGGTTACATCAGCCCCTGTTACTCTAGATATCAAAGTAGATCACAACAAAGGATTAACCCTAATTAAAGAATGGGTATCTGCTTATAACGAACTAATGAAATTTTCTAAAGAAGTCACTTCCGTTGAAAAAAATGGAAAGATTTCAGATAAAAAAGCAAGTGATGACTCCAAATCATTAGATATCTCAAAAGACTTTTGGGATAATAAAACTAAGTCAGGAATTCTTGCAGGTGAAAATTCCATCATTCGATTGATCGCAAGTTTAAAAACTGTGACAAATTCATACTATCCATCGACAAGAGAAAATGGATTTCGAGTTTTAACAGATATCGGTGTTTCTACAGGAGCCGTTGGTTCAAATTGGGAAAAGATCCAAGATGGACTTTTGCAGATTGATGAAGAAAAGTTGGTAGCTGTGCTTGCCGACAATCCTGATGCGGTAAGAGATCTTTTTGCTTCCGATACGAATAACGACGCTAAGATGGAAGAAGGTGTTGGAATTCGTATGATTGAAACTCTTAGGCCTTATAACCAATATGCGTCTGGTATCACGACAAGTAAGATCAAACTTCTCGAAGAATCTGTTGCTGGAAATAATAAAAAAATCAAAGAACATGAATCTCACCTTCTTAGCTATGAAGCCAAACTCAAACAAAGGTTTTTGTATATGGAGCAAGGTGTTGGGAAAAATAAGTCTGTTGGAAATTATCTGCAAAACAATCTATTTAATAAAAGTGGTGGGGAATAAATGAATATTTTTATCAACGAACAGAAACTTGAAACAAAACTTACAGGTGAGACCAACCTTGGACAAGTATTGGATGAAATCCAAGCATGGATTGAAGCGAATGGAAAGTATGTGCGCCACTTCACAGTAAATGGTTTGGAGTTGAATCGAAGCGAATTAGAATCAAAATTGATCGAAGATACAGATCGCCTGGATTTGTTTGTTGGTGAAGAGTTAGACGTAATTGAAGATAGTCTTATAGAAATTGATACCTATGTAGATAAAATCGGTTCTACATTAGTAGGCAGAGATTCACTTACAGAAAAAGAAACCCTTGATCTCAAAGAAGGGATTCCCTGGATTGTTTCAATGGTTTCTTCTACAAAAAATCTTCTAAATTTGAACCTAAGTTTGATTCGTCCTATGGGCAAAGGTAAAAATGTGGAAGAGATTTTAGAATCTCTCTCAGAAGGATGTGGAAAATTAGATGATACAAAGTCTATTGAATCCTTCTTAGAGGACCTTAGAGATCTTAAACTCTTTTTAATAGATCTTGGTTCTAGACTCGGTGTTATGCGGATGGAAGAGTCTGAGCTAATCGAAGTAATTACAAAATTCATCACTGAAAAAGATAAGGTCATCCGGGACTTTATGTTGGTAAATGAAAGTTTCCAATCAGGTAAAGACCACCTTGCGACAGAGATATTGGGCGATGCTGTGGGAAGGTTGAATGCTTTGGTTTCTTCTTTTGTTGCCCTTCAGTCCAGACATTCGGAAATTGATTGGAATGAGATAAATATAGATGGTAAAAAGCTCAACGAGTTAGTAGCATCTTTAAATGAAACTCTTTCGAATATTGCCCTCGCGATGGAAAAGAACGATATTGTATACGCAGGTGATATTTTGGAATACGAACTTCCCGCTCTACTCGAAGATCTAATACCTTTTTTAAGACTTGTGCTGGAAAAATGTGGAGCTTAATTTAATCGACGGAATTGGGATTTAGTTTCTGGGAAACTAAGTGCCCAATTCCAAATAACAATCCGCAGACGAATACAACTGATCCCCAAATTAAATTCAAATTCCAGCCCAGTGTTTTGGAATACATTGGGTCGTTGTCAGTGAAAAAACCATATAGAGCCAAAATGCTACCCAGGATGAGGAAAAGCGCCGAGAGTATGGATGAGAGTGAAATCATAGACATCTAAAAAAGACATGGTGAAAATTTTAATCTAATGAATATGCTAATGATACTACTATACAGAAAATTAAAACTAACAAAAAGGTAGAATTATAATTATTTCCCATATTTGACATTAGGAACAAACTACATTTACTTCTATAGTTCGTGCATTCGTTCCGTCTTGAATTACGATCTTCCGTTTCTATATTATAGACAGAGAACTGTTCATATTCTGTCTTTGATAAAAGATTCATTATGGCTTACCGAAAAGCCGAGAATTATATACTGTAACTAAAAGTTGTTGAATACTTATCACATACGGATCCATTCGCCCCCAATATTTCGATTGAGAGTGTTCTATCTCTTTTTTGTTCGGTTGTACCCGTATTCCATTCTTGTGAACGACCAGCGATTTGATTTTCCACTTTCAAGATTGAAAAATTCATTTTAGAGTAATCAAGAAAAGGAGGAGTGTCCTTTTCACTCACTTTTCTCTCCCCCTATTAGTCCTA
>JALOTI010000232.1 GCA_025457985.1 Leptospira sp. | reverse complement strand
CAGAATCAGAAAAACGTAATATTTCCCAAGGCGAACTCTTACGACTTGCATTAAAAAATGAAGTATATAAAAAATCTAGTTTAGTAAAGAGAAATGCCCTTCATCAGTTTGTGGAATTTTTAGATTGAAACTATTTATTACTAAATCCTTATGGAATGCACTTTTGCTTTCGCAAAGTAAAGAAAAGTTAGAGGATATTTTACAACATCATCTTTCCCTAGATCATAATTTTTATACTTCGACCTACAGTGTGGATCTGTTTTTATCGGAACTACCAAACTTGGATGCTGAAAAAAAGAAGATTCTTTTCCATCTAATACAAGAGATTGTGGACGAGGTAATTCCTTTAAAAAAGGAACATATTGCTCAGAAGTTTTTAAATTCAGAATTCGGTTCTAAGTTTGAAACAGAACTATCCATTGCAAATTTAGAATCAATGGATCAGATTTTTATTTTTTCCGAACTGAAAGATACTTCCGCAGATGGCTATAATCTAACGATTCGAAATCTCTTTTGGGAAACTAAATCTAACCGGCTGGGATAATCCACTTCTTTGGTCTCTTGAATCCCATTCATTTAAGAATTTATTGTAAGCTGATATTCTAAAGTAGTATGTATGCCCAGACTGAAAGATATGGGTATTTTTTTCCATTCGAGAGGAATACTTTTGATCATTTACTGGGTCAAAGTCTTTTTCATCTAAACTCCCATCTGGGATATAAGCATTGGAGATTAAGTCCAATTCATCTATACAATGTTTGATGAGATTCCCCTCTTGATTTTTTCCATCAATTCTTTGGTATTGTAGGAAACTTGTTTCCTTTACAAAGATTGTACCAATCATTCTATCTGGAAGCAAACCATAATGAAGTAAATAACCACCACCTTCTTTCACCTCTTTTTCGTGATTCGCATTCCAAACAAAACATAAATTTGATTCATTTTGAACATGCGCTAACTTAAAACCACTCGGAACTAGAGGTGGTTGCTGTTCCATATAGATATAGGAAAACGAGATGAGTTTGGGAATATGGGAACCCATTGGATTGGGGCGTAGCCAAACCTTCCATTGGTGGAATTTAAATCGATCCAATGGTAGATTTTTTAGATCTTTTGAAATTCGTTTCCAAGAGAGATTCTGCGAGTTTTCGTGAAACTTTTTGTTATCACCTCTAAAATAAACCTCTATTTCTGTATCTTCAGGTTTTTGAGAATTTATTTTGATTTGAGTCAATCGTGAATTGGAATATTTGGTTTCGTAGATTGGTGAAGTAATGGTGCTCCCTTCGAAATTGGCTCTTTTGGTATCATTTGAATACGTAACAGATTCATATTTTGGATACATAAATAATGGTTCTCCTCTATGTATGTGAAAACCATCGATATGACCATAAAATGACTTCCCAAGCACTAAGGCCGCTCCATCGTTAGGCGGAAATCCAAAACCGATTGTGTCTTCTGAATCAGATACAAACTCTGAATCTTCGATTCCATTAATATATAAGGCTACGCGATTTTTAGTAGGTTCAAAGTAAATGGATATAATTTCCCATTCTTTTCTCCGAATTTTTTTTGTTGATTCTATTATAAAACTAGCAGTTCTCGATTCAGTTTTATGTAACAAGTTGTTCACATATAGGATAGGTCTATTATCTAACAGCTCTAAGGTGAATCCGTATTTTTTCCCTTTGATAAACACTCCACGATCTAAAATAACTGAGCTTGTGCCTTGTTCACTAGTTCGAATTGGTATTGTTATACTAAAGGCTTCGGGGTTCTCTCCAAATAAAGAATTCCCCATAACAGACATATGGATTTGATTCCTTTTCCCAGAAAAATAAGCTGATCTTTTACCGAAAAGAGACTGAGAGGAATCTACAATATAACCAGAATTGAGTATCGAAATAGATTTTGATCTGTATTTTTGTCCACCTTCAGTTAGTTCGGGTTCGTTTGTGTCCCCTTCAAAGTCAAAGAATAACTCGGCAGATTTAGGTATGTTTTCTTTCGGGCGGACTACTGGTTTTTTTCCAGGTTCCAATTCTAAAACAGCACCTTGTTTTTTCCAATTGGAAAGATCTAATGAACTTTCCACTGGCATTTCCCACGAATAAGCGGGATTCGAAAAACAAAAAAATAGAATTAGGAGAGTTCTTCTATAAGTCCCAATCTTCGTTCGTGACGTCCACCTTCGAATTCCGTTTCTATCCATTTTTGTACAATTCGTAAGGCTAAATCTGTTCCAAGTACACGTCCACCTAGCACAAGTACATTGGCGTTATTATGCCTTTTAGACATCTCCGCTGTAAATTCGTCATGACAAAGAGCTGCACGAATCCCATGAAGCCGATTCGCCGCAATGGATGCACCGATACCTGTTCCACATAGTGCAATGAGTTTTGGAACATCACCGCTGATTACTTTTTTGCAGGCATTTCCTACTACAGTCGGGTAGTCGACGGACTCTTCGCTCTTAGTTCCATAATCGACCATTTCAAACTTTTCCTCCAGACTTTTCCTGAGGAATTCTTTCAATCCAAACCCACCATGGTCAGAACAGATTCCAATTTTTGGTTTCATCAATGTTTCTCCTGTCTTTTTTTAAGCCCATCTACGTAAGAATTGTAAGTTTCACTGGAAAGGGAAAAGAGAAATTTTTCTCTTTCTCGAAGCAAACTTCCATAAAAACTCAGGAAAATCCCTTCCATTTGTTTGTCCTTTTGATTCGTTTTTTCTTTTAGAATAGCTATCGTGAGGTTGTGAATTTCGTTTCTTATTTTGGTTTGAGTGTCAAAGTAGAGCTTTGCTGATTCAAATTCTGTAGGAGTGAGTGGGTAGGCTCTCGAGGAATCCGTGAGAATCCTCCATTCAAGTTCCATAAAATAGAATTCTCTACTCATTTGCCTCTCATAAGAAGGGATTAGGCTTTCCGAATTTGTCCCAAATCGATCCTTAAGACACTTCAGAGATTGAACCCGTGCGTTAGCTGAATCCGAGGCAAGGTCCCGTATCTTTTGCGAATCGATTCGACTCGGGGAAAGACTGAGTAGTGGAGTCTGGCTTGCAAGAGAGAGTCCCTTGTAACAATCTAGGGATTCCTGCCAACCGAAACTCCCTTCCGGTAGTAATACGGAGTTTGCAAATACAGATACTTGGAAGACAAAAAATATAAAAAGATACATTCGTAAGAGTTTCAAATCTAACTTTTTGACCTTTCAAATTCTTTTAAAAAGGAGACAAGTGCATCTATTCCTTCTTCTGGCATAGCATTGTATATGGATGCTCTAAAACCACCGACATCTCGGTATCCTTTTAGCCCCGCAAACCCCTGTTTTTCGAACTCATCTAAGATTTCTTTATCTCGTGAATCGTCATGAGATCTAAATACAACATTCATAGTAGAACGATTCTCTTTAGGAACAGGGGCATAAAAATACGCGGACTGATCTAGAAAATCATACAATTTATTTGCTTTGCGTTCGTTGATTTCTTCCACTGCAGAGATTCCACCTAACTTTTTTACATACTTAAATACCAGCCCAGCAATATAAATTGAGTATGTTGGTGGAGTATTATAGAGAGATCCATTTTTATCCATCAATTTACCAATTAGTGGGTAAAATATTATATTGCCACGAAAATTTTGTTGTCTCGTGCGCTGTTCCAAAAATGCATTTCGTGACGACGTTATATTGTTATCCGTATATTCCACGAAAATATTATATTAATATTGTGAGTCCCCAGGCAAATTCTTTTCTGTTGGATAAACTTCTACAAGAATTATCTTATTTGGAAGCACGCGTATGCTGACAGAATTGCGAACTATAAAGGTGACGTAGAACAAATCATAAATCACTGTCTCTGCGGATCGTGCATACGTTGTGAAAGTCCCTGTCGAGTGCCAAGCGTTCGAAAGACATTAGAGCTAAGAGATAATGATTAGTTCTGACATTTTATTGTTTAACCTAATAATTGAAGAATGAACTGGGAAATGGACGTTGTGTCCATTATGTGGACTTCTCTCGCCCACACACGCATCATCTCTCTGCCATAGGGAGACAATATCCAACTACGTCGAAGTGCTCTCTACTGTGTTAAATTTTCGCGATAAGGATGAGGTTAATTGGTATTCTCTTTACCCTGCAAGATGCATTTGAATCGTACGTTCTTACGAACCGCAGCAGTCCTCGTCTCATCTTGACTACTGTGATTCTTTATCCCTCTCTATTGAAATAACACATCTCCAGGTCTTGATGGAAAATGGCGGCAACGGCGGGACCGCAAACACAACCCTGCACTCACCGAAATGGCACAATGGATCTATGATGTCGCAAGATGCATTAGGTACAACCAGCAATTGCACTGCTACGGAAACAGCATCGGGTGTAATTTGACAAATAGAAAAATCCTAAAGATTATGGTTTCAGTTGTTCTGAATACGAAATCACCACAGACACAAAGATCAAAGGCAGCAATGATGGATGGAACGAAATGAACCGAGCGTCAATACTGACTCAAAACACAAAATTAAAATAT
>JALOTI010000231.1 GCA_025457985.1 Leptospira sp. | reverse complement strand
ATCATTTTTTACTTTTAAATAGATATCACGATCTACACTTTCCAATTCATTCCAGAATGACTCGAATTCGCCAGGATTCCGCTTGAAGTAATTATCAAGAATAGTTAACTCAAGTGCCTTCTTCAATTTAGGTCGTTCACCGAGTCCCAAAAACATAAAATTCCAAAGTAAAATTAGCCTTCCATATTCATCCGTCTCTTGAGTTTCAAAAAGATACCGTATGAGCTCATCTACTTTACTATAAGAACCCACAAGCAACATAGATTGTATGGATTGGGATACTTTTGGATCAGTTGCAGCAATTAATGAAAGCCCACCCGAAAAGGAAGGTGCAAATATCCCAATATTTTTGGGTAGATTTAGATCTTCATTTTCCCGTGTTAGTTCAATTACATTCACAATATCTGTAATATTTTTTTTAGAAATTTTAAAAGAACAAATTTCTTCAAGGAATGGGCAAAGAACCGTGTAGCCAAGTTTTACAAATGCTTCGTTCACCTTCATAAACCTTGGGTCTTTGGGCCCAAGAGGTGCAAGTCCATTGATTGTAAGGATCGTTCCTTTCGAGTTTTGTTTTGGTCGATACAAATCAAAAGAAAACTTTGGTTTGATTCCAAGTGTAATGGTCTCAAACGGATAAGTACCGTCCCCCATTTGCAGATTCCACAAAAACTCAGAAGCTTCCAAAACATTCTTCATATCGTAGACCTTAAAAAAAACGCAAATCCAGAAAAGAGAATTCTATTCCTTATTATGACAATTTGGTAAATTTGGTAAAACTGAGGAGTTTTTTAGTGAGTAAGGAAGACATACCAGAAAAAGTGATAAGCCCTATTCTCCAATCTGATGTAGAATGCCCAGTCTGTCATTATGACAAAGTGAAAAACTACGCCTTAAAATCAAAAACACTTCCGATACAACACAACCTGTTCCAAGTTCCGATCTATGAAGAAAACCCGAAGTATGAATATGTCGACTATAATGAACTTCAATTTACGGTTTGTCCCATTTGTTATTATACGGGTTCCACAAAATCCGACTTCAACTCAGTCAATAGTTTATCAGGAACAGAAAGGCATACAGAAACCGACAAACGGATACTAAACTACTGGAAGGCAAATTCCAAAAAGATTAAAGCACAGTTTGAAAATTTAGGTGTTTTGGAAGAACATTTTGTCCATCCAAGAACGGAAGATGCTGTTTTACTTAGTGTAAATCTTGCAATTTACAGAACCACAGTTGAACTTCATGCAAAGATCAAATATAGTATGATCAAACGTGCACATCGATATCTCAGACTCTATTGTTTAAAAATGAAATACAAACATATCGAAGACCCAAGTCTTATTACCAAAGCAGTTGCAGATTTAGAAGAAGTTTTTCACTTATCTGACTTTACAGAAAAAGCATATGAATTTGAAGTTTGTTTTCTCATTGTGGCAGCCTCGCTAAGACTTGGTGACGAAACAAAGGCTGCGGAATATATCAAAGTCTTGGATAAAACCAGAGCAGAAGTAGCGGCCGAACAAAAAACAAATCCTAAGGCACCGCTCACCGAAGTGACGAAGTGGTCTACAAAAGCCAAAGAACTTTGGCAAAACCGAAATGACTCAACTATTTGGAAGTTTAGCTAATGATTGCTAGTTTACGAGGAACTTTACTCAGATTGGACATGGATCGAATTTTACTCGAAGTCGGTGGGATAGGATACGATGTTCTTGTTCCATTTCCCCTTCACTTAGAACTTCGAGATAAAATTGGGAATGAAGTCTTCATTCACACCTTTCATTCTATAACGGATCGTGGTCAAAAGCTATTTGGATTTGCAACTAACAAAGACCGTGAGTTATTCCAAATGTTAAAATCTTTGAATGGAATTGGAGAACTTACGGCTTTAAAAATTTTGTCATTTTTCCAAGCAGACGATCTATATGAAATCACAAAGAATGAAGACAAAAAAACCTTAGAAAAAATTCCAAAAGTTAAGGGAAAAACATCCGAGAAGATTCTCTTTGAAATGAAACAAAATTTGAAAAAATTAGAATCTTTCTTACGTGAACCTAACAAAGAAATCCCAGCAAGCAGTCAAGTGGATGGACTTGCTATCCTTGCCCTAGTCCAACTTGGATTCGATGAAAAAACAGCGGAACGATCTGTCCAACTAGCAAAAAAGTCCAATCCCGAACTAACGGCATCCGACATCGTAAAACAGGTGATTACCGGTATTCCCCAATGATACTCAGAGGATTCGGAGTAGATACCATTTCCCTTTTTTCTTTGAAAAACTGGAATTAATTAGATTTTCCGCATTCGCTGCGTTTTCTGAGAAACGTAATCTCACTTCTACCTCTTCTTTAGAAGAAATATAAAAGTCTGCAAAAATTTCTCCTGCAGATACCAAACTCTGGCGTACGGTCAAATAACTGTTAGTTCCTTTTCTTTTCGCTAGAAGTTGAGGATCAAAGTAGTACGTTTGGAAATAACCTTCCGGATTTGAGAGATCTTGAAGTACTTCTTCGTACGTATAATGCCCTTTTGCATCTACATACAAACCTTGTATGGGGTCTATTATATCTTTTAAATGGCGCAAGTTCCCTTCGCAGATATCATCTAAAACTATCCTTAAGAGAGATTCGATAGGTGCAATTTCCTGAGGTCGCAGATCCACTCCATATAGTATACCTCTCTGGTAGGGAAATGGACAGGTTGAACCTACATATAAATTTCGGTTATCTACTTCTACTTCCATCTCTCGTTTGAAATATTGGCAATTGGAAACGATATAAACGAAAATAAAGATAAATAGAATGGGCTTTAAATTAAGCCATTGTCTTTTCAAGCAGATCCTCAAAGGCATCACCATTGCACATTTCCAAAGCTCCATTGCTCGAAGAAATGATTTTTTTGCCACCTTCCGTTACATCAAAATTTCCAATCACATATCCTTTCGTAGCACCATAATCTTCCATCTGATTTACCATTTCCCGTAGGAAGACATCTGAAACCTTTGCATCTTTCCATTTTCTCACTCGAAATAACGCTCGTTTGTTCACATCTTCCTTACTAGAAGTCAGTAGATTGACACCGTCTCCTTCGGGGTTAGGGATTTCTTTTGTGACCCGAAATCCAAGGCTCAATGCCATTCGAGTTGCTTGGTTTTTAAAACTTGTCCCGGTCAAAGATATAAATTTCTCAAATTTATCAATGCCAATCATATGTATTTTAGAAGCTAATTTTTTCCCAGACTCGTCCACCAAACCTTTGATATTAAAAGGTTTAGAAGAACGCATACCACTCAATTCAAAATATCTGGAATTTGGGAATAGATTTACAGAAAGAAGACTCAATTCACGCGTGAGATCATATTCTTGCGTAAGTGTTTCGACAGTTCCCAACCCACGCTCTAATTTGTACTTTAAATTTGCAAGTTCTGTAAGGTCTGGATCATCCAACCTTTCCGCTTCAGCTTCGATCAAAGGTTCAGATGCTTCATCCAATCTACCCATATAAACAGATATCATAGCAAAATGTACGTTACTTTCGATAATTTCGCTTTGCCATCCGTTCAACTTGCTCATTTCCATACAAAGCCTTCCATACTTCAGGGCTTCTGGATAATTTTGCATAAGGATCGCTTCCGTCATTAAAAACTGAAAGACCGTATAACGAACATATTCATCATCAATTTGTTCAGCAATATTTGTTGCAATTTGTACTGCTTCTTTATGTTTATTCTCCCGAGAAAGAGACACTGCATACAAAAATCCAGAGACTGGTGATTTTTCCAATTTGTATGCTTTCTCAAAGTATTCTCGTTCCTTCCCCTGTCCTGTTACACCTGAAATGACTCCTTTCGCTATAAAATAGGCAGATGAATTTATTTTTTCTTCAGGCATCCTTGTAAAAAAATGATCTGCAATTCTAAATTCCTTTTGACCCAAAGCCATAAATCCAAGTCGCATACAGGCAACTGGGTTGGAACGATCGGTTTGAATTGTATCGAGGTAGTGGAAGAATGACTCTTCAAAAAAATCTTTACTGTAATAAATTTCAGCAATACGGTTTGAAATCGTAACTGGATCAATTTCTTTCGTATAACGATTGTTTTTCTTTATAATTTCGAGATGTTTTGCCTCATTCAATGGATCATTTTCCATTGCATAGATTTTTGACATCACATAATGTCCGTAAGGATTTTGGTGATCTTCCTCAAGTTTTTCTCGTACGATTGCCCTTGCGTCTAAAAAATTTCCTAGGGTTGCAAGGTTAAGGGCTTTGGCATAACCGTCCCGACGTTCCCCGATCACAAAGGTGAGGAGAAATCCAAGAAGGATGACGGCAGTTCCCACAATGATAAAAAATACCAATTTCGCTTACTTCCTAAAATCCTATTTATACTTGGTAAAAAAGACCATTCTGCGTAATCTGTCCCTAAAGTGACCCAACTGACTTATATATCCTACGCTTTCCGCATTTTGGCAAGAGACAGGCTGTTTTCCTTTGCCTACGGCCTCGTAGGTGCCGTTCTCTTTTTTATTTTTTTCCTCTC
>JALOTI010000230.1 GCA_025457985.1 Leptospira sp. | reverse complement strand
CTTTGTTCGCGGCCTTAACTGCTTTATCAACATCAGATGGACTTGCATCGACAACTTCCGCGATCGTTTTTCCTGTGGCAGGGTTTTGGATTTTCATCTTTTTCCCACCACTTGTATTTGTCCATTTCCCATCGATCCAAAGTTTAAATTCCTTCATCTTTAAATTTCCTTCAGTGATTTTTCTATAATTTGTATGCCTTCTTCAACAACTGCATCATCCGCTGTTATAGGAACTAAAATACGAATAACGTTCCCATACACACCACAAGAAAGTAGTACCAATCCCTTTTCGAGAGCTTTTGCTGTTAACTTTTTTGCAAGATCTGCGGACGGTTTGTTCGCATCCCCATTTTCAACCAATTCAAAAGCAACCATACCACCGAGCCCTCGAATTTCGCCGATATGGGGACTGGATTTTTTGAGATCAGCCAATCTTCTTTTTAATGTTTCACCTAACTTAGTTGATTTGGCAAGAATCCCTTCTTCTTCAATAAGATCCATTACAGCAATGCCTGCTGCACATGCGACAGGATTTCCCGCATAGGTTCCACCAAGTCCACCAGGTTCTACAGAATCCATAATGGCAGTTTTCCCGATGACTGCAGAGAGGGGCATTCCGGCAGCCAAAGATTTTGCCGTTGTGATCAGATCTGGTTTGATTCCTGAATGTTCGACAGCAAACAATTTCCCTGTTCTTGCAAACCCGGATTGAACCTCATCTGCTATCAGTAAGATTCCATGTTCATCACAAATTTTTCTGAGTTTTTGCATAAAACTGGGAGAAGCAATATAAAACCCTCCTTCACCTTGCACGGGTTCAATGGCGATTGCGGCAACACGAGTCGGATCAATATCCGCCTTAAAGAGGTTCATAAGTGCTTTAATGGAATCATCCTCAGTCACACCATGGTATTCCATAGGGAAGGGGATGTGGTAAACATCACTCGAAAAGGGACCAAATCCTTTTTTGTAAGGAACAACCTTTCCAGTAAGTGCGAGTGCCATCATTGTTCTTCCATGGAATCCACCAAGGAAGGAAATAAATCCAGGTCTTCCCGTTGCTGCTCGCGCAATCTTTACTGCATTTTCAAGAGCCTCAGCACCCGAAGAGAAGAAAATTGTTTTGGCTTCTCCTTCAATCGGCGCTTTTGCATTCAGTTTTTCTGCGAGTACGATATATGGTTCATATGGCATAATTTGAAATGCAGTATGGAGCACTTGGTCCACTTGTTTATGAATAGCGGCAAGCACTTTGGGATGGCAGTGTCCCGTATTTTGTACTCCGATACCACCGCCAAAATCTATAAATCGGTTGCCTTCAACATCCCATATTTCTGCGTTTTTTGCTTTTTCAGCAAACACTGGATAGGCGGTAGTCACACCTCTCGGTACGTTTTTTAGTCGGCGTTCCCACAAAGACTTATTGTCTAGTTTCTGATTTGTTGTCATTGGATCCCCCCTAAACAGAGATATTTTGTTACCGTATAGTCGTCGAGTCCATATTTACTTCCCTCTCGTCCCATTCCCGAGAATTTGACTCCTCCAAAAGGGACTTGTTCTGAAGAAATAATACCTTCGTTGATTCCAACCATGCCATATTCCAATTGTTCGGCGACTCGGAATAATCTCGCTATGTTGTTTGTATAAAGATAGGAAGCAAGTCCAAAGTCCGTGTTATTCGCAAGATATATTGCTTCCTCTTCCGTTTTAAACGTTTGTATGCAAGATATTGGACCAAACGTTTCTTCCTGGGTTGCCAACATTTCAGAGGTAACCGGATATAAAACCGTTGGTTCAAAAAAGTTTCCGCCCAGGCTATGTTCTTGTCCACCAACCAAAACTTTTGCTCCCTTTTTTAATGCATCTTGGATATGTGTTTTAACTTTCTCTTTCGCAGATGAATTGATCAACGGACCTTGGCTGGAATTTGGCTCCAGACCATTTCCTACAACCAATTCTTTGGTTTTTTCAGTGAGTCTTTTTGCGAATTCGTCAGCCACAGATTCTTGGACTAAAAATCGATTCACACAAACACAGGTCTGTCCTGTATTTCGATATTTACTAAGCATAGCACCCTTTACGGCTTCGTCTAAATTTGCGTCATCAAAAACTATAAACGGAGCATTCCCACCTAACTCAAGCGAAAGCTTCTTAAGAGTAGCCGCACTTTTCTCCATCAAATACATTCCTGTTTTTGTTGAACCTGTAAAACTTAGTTTTTTTACATCCTTACTTTCCAAGATAACTTTCCCGATAGGTTTTGCGTCCCCAACGATTACATTCCAAACTCCTTTCGGGATTCCTGCTAATTCCGACAAATAAGCGAGCGCCAAAGCAGAGTAAGGTGTTAGCTCAGATGGTTTTGATACTACCGTACAGCCTGCTGCGAGAGCGGGCGCAACTTTTCTTGCAAGCATTGCGGCAGGAAAATTCCAAGGTGTAATGGTTCCTACCACTCCGATTGGTTCCTTTAAAACTAAAATCCTTGTATCTTTTCGGTGAGACGGAATCACATCGCCATACGCCCGTTTTGCTTCTTCTGAGAACCATTCGATATAAGAAGCCGCATAAGCAACTTCACCTTTTGCCTCAGCCAATGGTTTTCCTTGTTCTTGGGTCATAATTAATCCCAAGTCTTCTTGGTTTTCCATTACCAATTGGAAGAATTTTTTTAAAAGGTTAGCTCTATCTTTTGCAGGTCGCGACTTCCAATCTGGAAATGCAGATTTTGCAGCTTGGATGGCAAGTTGAGTGTCCTCTTCTCCTGCATTCGGAATAGTACCAAGACTTTCGCCTGTCGCAGGATTTGTTACGGATAGCACGGAGGAATTTTTGGCACTGCACCATTCTCCGTTCACATAATTCAACTCTCGGAATAGATCTTTGTTTTTAATGAATTTCATAATTTCTCTTTCCTTCCTAGACTAGGCCATCGATAAAATTTCCCACCTTTTTTTTGAAATGAAAGGAAGTGGTTGATCATTTTTGATTTTTATGGAATCTAAACTCTGATTACACAACAACCCCTAGGAGATCGAAAGATGAATTCATTCCAACGAGTGGTTTCTTCTGCAGCAGTATTAGCAATCGGGCTTACATTTGCTTGCGGAAAGAAAGAAACAAAAGTATCGGAAATTGGACAAGGTGAAGGCGAAGTATCTATTGTAGCTTGGCCTGGTTACATTGAACGTGGTGAAACAGACAAAGGATACGACTGGGTCACTGAGTTTGAAAAATCCACTGGATGTAAAGTGACTGTAAAAACTGCAGCAACTTCTGATGAGATGGTTGCTCTAATGAACGAAGGTGGCTTTGACCTTGTAACTGCATCAGGTGATGCTTCACTCCGACTCATTGCTGGGGGAAAGGTTCAAGAAGTTAACATTGATTTGATTCCAAGTTGGAAATCTGTCGATTCTCGTTTACAAAACGCTCCTTGGCATACTGTTGATGGAAAACATTACGGAGTTCCTTATCAGTGGGGACCAAACGTACTTATGTACAACAAAAACGTTTTTAAAACGCCACCAACTAGCTGGAATGTCGTGTTTGAAGAACAAGTGTTACCTGATGGAAAATCTAACAAAGGTCGTGTTCAGGCCTTTGATGGACCAATTTACATTGCAGATGGCGCTCTTTACCTAAAACAAAAAAATCCTGAACTCGGAATCCAAGACCCATACGAGTTAGATGAAAAACAATACAACGCTGTTATCGAACTATTAAAAAAACAAAGACAGCTTGTTCCAAAGTATTGGCATGATGCAATGGTACAAGTGGATGACTTCAAAAAAGAAGGTTTAGTTGCTTCTTCAACTTGGCCATTTCAAGTGAACCTTTTAGTGGCTGAAAAACAACCAGTAGGTTCTGTTGTTCCAAAAGAAGGAGCAACTGGTTGGGCAGATACTACAATGCTTCACAAAGATTCAAAACACGTAAACTGTGCTTACAAGTGGATGGAACACTCCATCTCTCCTAAAGTGCAAGGTGACCTAGCGTCTTGGTTTGGTTCCGTTCCTTCGGTTCCTGCTGCATGTAAAGGAAATGCTTTACTTGGCGATACAGGTTGTGCCATCAATGGTTTTAACAATTTTGAAAAAATCTCTTTCTGGAGAACACCAGTAGAAGATTGTTCCGGTGGAAGAAAATGTGTGCCTTACAAAAAATGGGCAGCAGACTACATTTCCATTATTGGTAGCAAATAACATCAATTCATAGAGGAAAAGAAGGGGACAGGGATGGACAATACTTTTGATGTAGAATTTCAAAATGTAACAAAGAAATTCGATCAGTTTGTGGCGGTGGATGGTGTCTCCTTTGGAATCGCCAAAGGTGAATTCTTTTCTATGTTAGGCCCTTCTGGCTCAGGGAAAACTACTTGCCTCCGAATGGTGGCAGGTTTTCAGGATATGAGCTCTGGAAGGGTTCTTTTGGAAGGTAAGGATGTAACTGGCATCCCTCCTTACAAAAGAAATGTGAATACCGTTTTTCAAGACTATGCTTTGTTTCCACATATGTCTGTTGCGGAAAACATAGGTTATGGTCTCAAAATTAAA
>JALOTI010000229.1 GCA_025457985.1 Leptospira sp. | reverse complement strand
TAACTTTGCCCCTTCGTTTAATGTTTGTAGTGGGTAAGATAAGGTATAGGAGATAAAAAATGCGATTCCAATACCAATTAACAAAAGAATACTTGCCGATACAAGGATGGAATATCTGAGTTTTTGAATGGGTAAAAATATTTGATCGGAGTCAAACTCTAATATGGCAGTTCCAGCTCTTAGTTTTTGAGATTGGTATTCAATAAATATCGGATATACAAATTGAAGTATATCTTTGTCGCCAAGTGTAATCTCTCTTGATGTTAGTTCTGTAAGGTTTTGAAAGTATAAGATCGTTTCTTTTTCTAAATTTTTTTTAGGCTCGTTTGAATACAGTTGGGCTACTACTGAACCATCCAGATCAATTACATATGTGTCTTTTAAGGCACTAACTCCGGAATCTTTTAACTTTGTCAGGGCTGAAGAAGTCGCTTCATAGGTATCACCTAGCAAAAGTTCATCATCCGCAATCTTAGTAATATTGTTTGCAATAGTTTTGCAGACATCTAAGGTTTTTTCTAGTATCAAATTTTTATTATTGTAATAAACAAGAGCAGAAAGAGGTAATACACATAAAACAACAATGCCCGAGACAAGCAGGATCATTTTTGTCTGTAGTTTTGTGTTTCTGAATAAGTGGAATTGTCTTCGCGAAATCATAAGAATTCCGATCTAGATTGGATTCCAATCTAACACAAAGTAAAGAAAAAATTAAAAATGACTCTTTCCGAGTAAGTCAAAAGGCCTTATACCCTACATTCCATTCCGTCAATAAAGAATATTGTTCTTAAGACCAAAGCTTGTTATCTTTTGTCATTTTTATAACGACAAAACAGAGACAATAGCTATCGCTGTATTTCGATAGTTTCCTTAGAGTGTGACGTTACCACTTCCTTGTTTGTAATGCCTGCAATCTTTCACCTGTCCGACTTGTATATTTTCGAAAGGATTCTTTTATTTTAGCTAACAACGTGAGTAAGCTGTATCTTTTCTTCCAGTTCTAAAAGTTTTTTAGTTCGCTCTCGACTCGATTTGCAAAGTTTACCATCCTCAATCATAGATCCAAAAAAACTTGGAATCATCTCTTGCAATTTTTTTTGCCAGGATTCTGATTTCATTTCTTCTGGAAAACAATCGGCTAAAACTTCTAACATAATAGAGACGGAAGTAGATGCACCGGGACTTGCTCCGAGTAAACAGGCAAGACTGCCATCTTTAGCTGCTACAACCTCTGTTCCAAATTCTAGTACTCCTCCTTCCTCCTTGTCTGCTTTGATTACCTGTACTCTTTGGCCTGCCACAACTAGTTCCCAATCTTCAGATTTTGCGTTGGGAAAATACTCCCGCAAAGCTTCCATTCGATCTTCGTGGGATTGAAGGGCTTGGCTTATGAGATATTTTGTCAAAGGAAGATTGTGCATTCCAGCGGATAACATGGGAAATATATTATCAAATTCTAATGATTTAACCAAATCTAGATAAGATCCTTTTTTTAAGAACTTAGTTGTAAATCCTGCATATGGTCCAAAAAGAAGTTCCTTTTTACCGTCAATGATTCGTGTGTCCAAATGAGGTACGGACATAGGAGGGGAACCTACGCTTGCCTTTCCGTAAACTTTCGCATAATGCGAAAGAATCACCTCTCGATTGCGGCAACGCAACCATTGACCACTCACAGGAAATCCACCAAATCCCTCAGCCTCTGGGATATCCGATTTTTCTAATAAGGGAAGGGATCCACCGCCTGCTCCAATAAAAACAAACTTTGCCTCATGGTGCTCTTTTTCGTGGGTTTGTAAATTATGTGAAGTTAGGTGCCAAAGTCCTGATTTTCCTCGTTCTAGATCTTTTACATCTTCAAAAAAATGGATATGTACGTTTTCAAATTTTTGCAAATATCGAAACATTGCTTTGGTGAGTGTTCCAAAATTTACATCCGTTCCGATTTGCATTCCAGTTGCCGCAATCGGAAGATCGGGATTTCGATCCTTCATAACTATCGGGAGCCATTTTGTAATTTCATTTCGGTTTTCACTATAAACCATGTCAGCAAACAATTCATATGTTGTCAGGGCCTCAAACCGACGTTTCAAAAAGTTTATATTCTCCTCTCCCCAAACGAAACTAAAATGTGGAATGGCTGTGATAAATTCATCTGGATCGATTATGCGTTTGGTGGCGGATAGATATGCCCAAAACTCTTTGGATCTTTCATATGATTCAGCTATATGAAGTGCTTTGTGTACATCGATACTACCGTCCGGTTTTTCAGGAGTGTAGTTTAGTTCACAAAAAGCAGAATGACCCGTGCCCGCATTGTTCCATGCATTAGAACTTTCCCGAGAAGGGGCATCTAGTCTTTCAAGCACAGTAATGGAAAGTTCGGGTGCTAATTCTTTTAAAAGAACACCTAGGGTGGCGCTCATAATTCCTGCGCCTATTAAGATTACATCTGACTTGGTTCGAACGGTTTCTTGGTGTTTCATTTCTTTCCTACTTTGTAAAATATCGGAGTCAGACTTCCTTAAATTGAAGTCCAACAGAAAGAGGAACCTTTTTGAAAACTTTTTTCCTATTTTTATCCGTTCTCACGAGTTTGCTCGGAGTGACCTATTTTTACTCTGGGTTTCGTTTGGTAGAGGGACTTGCAATTCGTGGGACTGCAGTTTGGTTTGTTTGGATAGGACTTGCACTGGCGGTTCTTCTTGTGCCGATGAGTTATCTCCTCAGTAAACTCTCAAAACGAGAAAAACTCCAAACTTTCTTTGCCTACCTTGGTCTTACCAATTTTGGCTTTTTTACGATCCTTTTTAGCTTTGTTCTTCTGATGGACTTGGTTTCTATCCTTCCGTTTGGGTTTATCTCTGACTATGCAAACCAATTATTTTTAATCTTGGTTCGGTTTGGTTTTCCTTTAGATGGAGTTTCCGAAATCAAAGCCTTTTCACTCGCCTTCACATCCATCTTTCTATCCACGGGATTTAGTTCTCTAGGGTTTATCAACGCCCATGTTCGCCTCACCACAAAACGAGTGTCAGTAAAAGTCAAAAATCTCCACCCCGATTTAGATGGATTTACAATCGTTCAAATTTCGGATGTACATATCGGCCCAACCATCAAAGGGAAATTTTTGGAAAGAGTCGTTCGAAGGATCAATTTACAAAATCCGGACCTTGTTGCCATCACAGGCGATCTCGTTGATGGTCCTGTCTCTGTTTTAAAACAATACCTAAAACCACTAGAAGGTATCCAATCCAAGTTTGGAACATTTTATGTAACAGGAAACCACGAATACTACTCTGGTGTTTTAGAATGGCTGCCTGAAATTCGTAGTCTTGGCATTTCAGTCCTTCTCAACCAAAACCAAAAGCTAAATGTAAACTCCGCAACTCTTCTTGTAGCAGGTGTTACAGATCTACATGCAGGAAGGATTTTAAGAAGCCACGAAACGAATCCAAAGGCCGCCTTGGAAACGAAGGATTCCTCTGATTTCAAACTTCTACTGGCTCACCAACCTAATTCCATTTTAGATGCTGAAAGATATGGTGTCGATTTACAGCTGTCAGGTCACACACATGGAGGCCAATACTTTCCAGGTAATCTTTTGATCTATCTTTTCCAAAGATTTGTTGCAGGCCTTCATACCTACAAAACAAGCAAACTCTATGTGAGTCGTGGAACAGGATATTGGGGCCCTCCCATTCGATTGGGAGCACCCTCTGAGATCAGTGTGATTGAATTGGAGCGGGAGTGATAGTTTCACTGCCATATCTTATGTGAAAAAAGTGTATTGACTATTGTTAATTGGAAATAATCACAACTCTCGCTGATAAATTTTCCGATTTTATATAGAAAACGATGCCAACCCTGAAAGTTGTATTTGTAAAAATTATTATTTCAGTTTTAACAAACCTTTCTCTTTAATTTCTGCATAAGCTGAACTAATCAGATCTCTTTTTTGTTCATCGTAAACTTCTGTTGGGCTTGAAAAAGGAAGCGTAAAAAGAAAAATAATCTGACCAATTTCTGTTAATGTCTCCTCTTTCTTTACTTCACCCAAAAGATTCCCTTTTTTATCTTTTACTCCGATTGTTAGAGATATATTGTATTTAGCATAATGAGGGTAAACTCCCAATGTTAAAATACTTAACCACGGAGATATATTCGCAGAGTAGTATCCATCTTCTTGGACCGCCTTTATGTCGAAAATGAAATTAGCTTCCGTTTCACTTCTTGTAGAAAAAACATCCCCACTTTCATTTAAGATTTTTGCCGAGTTATCCTTCCAATTTTCGGCAATTATGGGATTTGAAAATCCAGGCTCACCAGAAGTTAACCTTTGATAGGTATTATTTAATTTCACACTTATGTTTTTGGGTAATCCAAAACTAGATATTTTGGCTGTATTTTTATGCTCTCCACTACGAAATGATATACAATTTCCAGCTAGAAAAATAGATAAAAGTATAGACAATACTGTAAAAGAATTTTTCATTTTTATAACCTTAATATAATTTTAAATTTCAATCATTGTTTAAACTTTGCGAGTTTTTTTTCAGCG
>JALOTI010000228.1 GCA_025457985.1 Leptospira sp. | reverse complement strand
AAATAGGTTCCCGCAATTGTTCTGTTCCTTTGTCGAAATGTTCGTTCATCCAAGTTCTCTTCTTCATTTTTAAAAACCAAACCAATTAGATTCCATTCCAATCCATTTTGAGTTGTAATCTTAATTTGACCAAAATTCGACATTCCAACAAATAAAAATCCAAATCGATCCAAACGGTTGAATGCCCTTCCGGCATCTATTTTCAGTTTGGCGGTATAAATACTCTGAATCCAATACAGAAAAGCTTCTGTGTCTCCAATTTTTTGGATCTCTCGATTTGTGATTCTCTCTTCTAAATAGATAGCTCTAGGGGAAATCAGGAATCCAATACTGGAATTAGTTTGCGTGTTTTGTATTCTGATGGGAGCAACGATTTGGTTTTTGGAAACGTATCTGTTTGCCCTTTCAGAGTCTTCTCCTCCTTTCTGGGAGCGAAAGGTTGGAGACAGAAACAATTGGGATTCAATCGTCCAACCCTCTGTGACCGTGGATCTTGGTTTGGACTTAGTTACAGCCCCAAAGTTTTCGTGTGACTTCGCATCGTCAAAGACAAAGTCAGAATAGGATTCAGCCCCAAGAGAACCAAAAAAAGAGAGAACTGAAACTAAAATTACCCCGATACTTAAAAAGGTGAAGAAACTTCTTTTGAAATATAGATATGGGTTCCTTCTCATTTTTCCTCTTTTTCTTGTTATCTTTTCGCATGGAGAAGCTGACACTCGTTTTTCATATGATGTTGATCGCTTTTTTTCTAAATCCGATCTGAGTAAAGAAGAGGGTATGATCTATTCACTTTTGGTCAATGATCAAAGTTTTGGAATGTCTACCAGGGAAAAAAAGGAATTGGCAAGAGCCATTGTGCGTTACTCAGTAAGGATCCAAATTCCCGATGGAGTGTTGTTAAGTGGAAACAAACCACTTCCATCTTTATTTTTGTTGTCCTGGGCAAAAACAAGGATAGGAATAAAAACCTCTGTCAAAAGAGGATATGGAATATTAAACCTGCCTGAGTCTTTTGTCCAAGAGATGGAATCAATCGCCGGCGCAAAGATAGATCGGAATATTGATATCTATAGTTATTCTATTCAATATAAATTAGCTTTGTTAAAGTATAAAGAATATCTTTCGGAAGGAAATTCAGTAAGTTCCGCATATGAAAAGTTATACGGAATATCATATTCTAATGGTGAATGGAGCTTATTTGAAAGGAACTATAAAAATTTCGCTGATATGATTACTTACGAAAATAAGCCATAAAATATCCAGTTAGCAACAACCAGGATACAATCTGTCCAAGAAATAGGGAAATAGCTGCGCCGTTTGCACCCCAACTAGGTATAATCCAGTAATCGAAAATCGCACCAAAGACCAATCTAAGAAAGGCAAGACCTGCCAAAAGGCGAGGGAGACCTAAAGCGAATAGGGCGGTTCCAAATGGGGCAAATACGAGCTGAAGTAAAAAATTCGGATACAATATTTTAAAGACCGAGATTGAATTAACATACTTGGAGCCAAATAATAAGGTCAAGATGGGTTCAGCAAGAAAGATACCTGGGAATAGAATCACCGCGATTAAACCACCCAGAAAAACTGATTTTTTTAAAACGTGGGGAAACTCATCAGTTTCAACCATTCTTGCCATCTTTGGAAAAATTATAGAATTGAAGGTAGCTAAAATGATAACGAATCCGCTAAACAATTGCAATGCGGTTCCATAATCCGCAACAATCTCCGGTGGATGAAATTGATTCAAAAAAAATATTTCAAGTCTATCCGACAAAATAGCAAAGATAGAGGCTACAAAGGCCCATAGATTAAATAGTAAGAGTTTTTTTTCATTTTCCCTTATTTCTGAAGAATTTGCAGTGAAAGAAATTTCATCTGAGTTAAAAAAGAAAAAGAATAGGAAAAGAACAAAAATTGGAGATATGCAAAAAATGGACAAAATGTCCATATATGTCATAGGATGCGGAGTTGTCTCAGAAATAAAAAATAAGATTCCAAGTCTCACTATGTTCGGTAAGGGATTCCAAAGAGAAAGAGATTTGTACTTTCTATAGGAAACAAATAAACTTTCAAAATAAGAAATAAACGAAATTATAATTCCACCAAATAAAAGTAAGAGTAGAACAAAAAAATTTTTATCACTAACAAAATAGGTAATTACGCATATAAAACTTAGAAATAAAAATGAATAGAATTTGATCCTAAGTGAGGCGTTTAAAATTGCTGCAGGTGAATACTTTTTTTCTGCAAGTGGTGATATATATTTAATTAAAGCATTTGGTAGTCCAAATTCCGCGATGGCCAGAACTACAGGCACAAATCCAAGAAAGTATTGAAACTTTCCATTTTCCGCCTTACTCAGAAGATTTACTGAGTAGATCATAAAGACTAAATTTGTGATCGCACTGATAGCTTTTGACGAACTCACAAAGAGAGAGTTCTTTAAAACTCCCTCTTTAGAAATTTCCGTCTTTAAAGTCTGGATTATTTTTTTGAGCTTTTGCATTGGTTCAATCTAGGAGATATCTACCATTCGCAATTTTTTGAATTAAGATAGGAAAGATGAGTACTAATGCGAAGCTGACTATCATATAACGAAGGTACCGAATCAGAAGATCATCCTTCCAAATAGAACCTTTTACTAACATTCCGGGTATCGCATAAAATAGAATCAAAATTATTCCTAACACAATCGTTCGCATAGCAAAAGTTTTCCAAAAATCTGGATGATTTTCAAACTTTAAAGACCAAGAAAGAAATTTTGATTTTGAAAATCTTGGATAAAATAGAATTCCAATCCAAAAACCAGCCAAACTACCCGAGGACATCAAAGCTATGGAGAGACTGTGGTAGTGTTCCACTGATAAAAAAGGTGAGTCTAGCGCTATTGGAGACAATGTAATAACGATTCCCAACAAACTAAGGGTTCTATACTTTTCCGACTGGATGAAGTAATGAGAAAGATTTATTTTATCGATCCGTTTGAGTAACAACAAAATAAGAGTTAGATGGACTGCTCCCATTAAAAACCCCAAACTCACATCTCCAAGGTAGTGGAGTCTTAAATACATCCGAGAAAAGGGCATAAATAAAATGATAGTGATGGATAGAATCCGCAACCAAAGATTTGGAATTCGATAGGCTAACAAACCCCAGACGACAAGAGATGAATAAACATGCCCAGAAGGAAGTCCAAATGCTTTTTCGTCATAGGCTTCTGGATAGGGAAATGGGCGCGGGCTTTCTAGATAGAACTTAGCGATTGAACCTAAAAATCCAGAAGTCAGTAGCCCAAGGGCTAATTCGAAGGCAAGTTTTGGTCTGACATATACATAGAAAAAGGAGATTAGTCCCAGGAAAAAAACGGAACCACCCAAATTCTGGCAGAGAACAGAAAGGGGATGTAAGATTGGACCGATTGTGGGATCCCAATTGTGGAGTAGATCCAAAATGGAACCCGAAAACCAGATCGAAGTTTGGCCAAGTAGGAATTGGTTCATGATTTTCGATCTAGAATGAAAATCCAACTTGATTTCATAAAGTTTTATTTTCAAATTAGTGATGTTTCTATGGAACCCAAACAAAACCCAATCGAAATTCTAGAAAGTTTATTCATCATTCCCAGAGAAGTTCCCAAAACCATCCTAAAAAACCTTTTGGAAATGATTTATGATATCCAAGTCACGGGACAAGAGTTTATTCCCGAGTCTGGCGGGGCCCTAATCGTTTCTAACCATACGGATTATCTGGACATACCAGTTCAAGGTGCTTTTGCAGAACGAAAGATCGTTTATTTAGGAAAGTACGAATTGTTCCACCCACAGGAAGAAATTTTGGCATATATCAATGGACCAAATTCCCCTTTTCGACTCCCCCCTCTCAGTCTTACAAAACCACTCATTGAAATACTGCTGAACTCTCTTGGTGGAGTTTTGAAGAAGAATCTATTGAATTGGGGAAGTATGCCTATTATCCGAAATGCTGCTAATGATTCTGAAATGGACAAACGTGCAGCCATGGAGTATTACGAAAAATTAGAAACGTATATGGTGGATTTGATGAAATCCGGCGAGCTACTTTCTATTTATCCAGAAGGTACTCGATCGGAGACGGGAGAGCTAACGCCCTTCAAAGCTATGGCTGCAAAATTGGCAATCCGTGCAGGTGTTCCTATCATTCCGTCCGGTATTACAGGGGCGACCAATATGTCCAAACCTATGGCTTTTTTATCTGGTGAAGCCTTTCGAACGAAAATTCGCTACAATATTGGTAAACCTATACTTCCCTCAGAATTCCCAACGGGCCCAGAAAAGAAAGCAGCGAAAGAACTTACAGAAATCTTGGAAAATCGGGTTAGGGCTCTAATGCTTGCCCCCGAAGTTATCTGAAGCGAATCTTGTAGCGCCTGGAGTCTTCCAAATGGACTCCCAGTGGCTTCCGTTGGTTCTTTCCAAGGTGAAAAATTTAGGCAAATCTTGACTATCTGTGTCATTTGTTTTTCAAATTGCTATTGAAACTGTTGATTTCGTTTGAGAACGTTGTTCTGTATGACGATT
>JALOTI010000227.1 GCA_025457985.1 Leptospira sp. | reverse complement strand
GGCTTGAATCCCACCATTATTTCAACTGTAAGGAGATCACCCTCCACCCCGAGCGGCTATCGGTTCTAGCAGAATTCATTGTCTCGGAACTTGTCTTAAAAATCCCCACTGGTTTTGAAGCAGTGGGAGGGTTGACTTTGGGCGCAGATCCGATGGCCTATGCGATTGCATTGGAATTTCAAAGACAAGGTAAGCTTGTATACCCACTAGTAGTCCGAAAAGAACCCAAGGGTCATGGAACGGGACAACAAATCGAAGGAAACTGGAAAGCGGTAAAACAGTGTCTGGTTTTGGATGATGTAATCACAACGGGCGGGTCTACACTGAAAGCGGTAAAGGTGTTACGGGACGCAGGCATCCAAGTCAATTCAGGAGTATGTATTCTGGATAGGGAAGAAGGTGGTTGGGAAAATTTGCAAAGAGAAGGTGTTGAGATGTATCCTATTTTTAAAAAAGCAGAGTTTTCCAAATGAATGAGCCAGTCGTATTTCTCTATAATGTCGAATTGTTTCGTAAAAAACTATTAAGGCGAACCATAACAGTCGTAAGTTTATTCATTATATTTGTTGTTTATAATAGTCTCCAGGTTCCTGGGGAAGAACGTCCGCGTTTTTTTATGGTGTTTGGACCGCTCCTTGCTCTATTTTTTTGGTTTTTGTCAAAAAATTATAAAAAACAAGTAGAGATTCTTAGTTCAGGTAAGGTAGAGATTTCAGGTGGTATGCTCAAACAATTTGATGCAAATGGAAATTGTGCTACTGTACGATTAAAAGATATTGAATCTATAACGAGTGATAAGTTTCGTTCCTATGATCGAATTGTAATAGAAACTTCGGAAAAAATACATCCTCTTGTAAACATTAAAGACCGAGAAAACTTAATCAAAATTCTGGAACGAGAATCGGGTGTTGTTTCCAAAATCGATCCTGTTGAGGTAAATCTGTTTCATTCTAAAACGATTTACTACTTCATTCCTTCCATCCTTTTGGCGATCGCATTTTTAATTGAGCCGATCCGAGAGAGATGGAAATTTTTGACAGCGGATCTTTGTGGTTTGGTTCTAAGTATAAATATGCTTTTGTATTTGTTATACCAGCCTGAGAAGGAAAATCATACGATTAATCAATTTTCATTGAAACGAAGATTACTCTTTATCTCATTTGTAGTTTTTATATTTCAAGTCTATACACATCTGAAAAATGCCGGTTTGATCAATTCGAATTGAATCAATAATTGGTTGGAGTTATTTTTTAGGAGTTGTGATCGTTTGCCGCATAACGTTTAATTTGGCTTGTGTATATCTTCGTAACTCAACCATTTCATTGAAGTAACGTTTCAAAATATTGTCTTGTTCTAAACGCGTTTCCATTAGTTGAAGTGTATCTCTGACATACTTTAGATCTTTTTCTTCCTTTAACTTACCTGTTTGAATAAGTTTTTTTATTATATCAAACTCGTATTTTCGAAAATGTACTCGCAGTAAAAATTCTGTTGAAAAATTAGCCTTCGCTTTTTGCCAATTCTGATCAATCTTTTCTTTTGAGTTTTGCTCGTTATAAGTGTCAACAGCACGTTTTCCAACTTCTTGATCTTTAGCATTCGTTTGACTCGCAAGATCATCGGCGGAATTAATCTCATCTTTAAAGATATCTTGGATCTTATTTTTACGCCAGTGATCCGTATATTCAAAGCTTTGCGCTGTTAACATCCGGGAAAATTCCTCGATCATGACCGAAAGGTTGATGGCTTTCCCAAGTGGAGTATTATTATACTCTTTGATTTTTGGAAATAACTCTCTGGTAATCTGAAAAGCAGATTTCCTTTTGTAATTACTTGCCTCATACTGTTTTTCAAGGCTTTCATCGGCGTATTTTTTTAATTCACTGAGATTGAACGGTTCTGCATAGAGATAGGCTTCCTCACCGTAAACAAATAGGTTTGGATCCGGTGTAACGATATTCACTATAAATATAAAATGACTATCTCGTAATGCGTACAAAAGTTTGCGTATATCTTCTTCAGATCTAGCAAGTTGGGCTGCCCAAGTTCGCAAATGGGTATCCGATGTAGGTATTTTCTCCCTACCTTCTTGGTTTTCCCGTTTGATTAGTTCTGCAAGTTCGAAACCTGCTTTGATACTACCAGCCATGACACTTTCTTAAACAACCATTCTCATAAGTAAAGAACTATTCATGACTTAGTTCTCTTGCAATATGAAGGGATCTAAAATGGTAAAAAGGGAAAATCGAAACCAAAAAGGCAATCAAGGGAAGTGACAAGACAAGAATGAATAGAAGTGTGAAAGGATAATTAAACTCTAAGTTCCAACCAAAGGCGTTTTTGTTGATACCGTACACAACGATTGGGCTCAGAACAAAACTGTTCAGTATACCAAATATACTACCAAAAATTAGAAGAAAACTACTTTGGGTAAATAACAAAGTGAATCCTTGTTTTGAATTCATTCCTATTGCTCGAAGTCCAGCGAGTAGGATCGATTTTTCTTTAATATAGTGAATGAGTGAGGTAATGATCGCAAGTAGCGAGATGACAATAGCAGTTCCCTTTAAAGAAGATAATACTGAAAATACTTGGTCCATTCCTTCTAGATATAAATCTATCAATTCATTTTTGCTGATTTCCTTCAATTCAGTATCTTTAAGATAAGTTTGAAGAACTAACTTAGATTCTTCAGGTGATAGCGATTTATTAAAATGGACTCGAACCGAATTCAATTCCTTTAGCTGGAAGTATTTTTTAAATAGGGAATAATCCATAAGAATCGTTCCTCGTTCAGAAAAAAAATGTTCCTTAGTCGCTTGGATCCGGACTGGTATCAATTCTCCGGTTTCCAATGGAATTAGAAGTTTATCTCCCGTGCATAGTTTTTCTAAATAACAAAAGTTATCCGATACTATCAATTCATCCTTTTTGAATCTATTGTCAAATTCCAAAACATTCAGAGTGAACAAACCCGAGTTAACACCAAACTTAGCTTTAATAAGAAAAGGCTCAACTTTTTCAAACGAAGTTTCCTTTTTGATTGTTTCAAAAAACTCTATAGGCACTCCAGGTAGACCGGAACTTAATTTTTTAGGATTAAGTATTGAGAAATCTTCAGAATTTTCTACATCTGCCCACTTGATTAGAGATGATCTATAACTATCTGTAAGTGCCGTTAAAGTTAGCACCAGTGAGACAGCTAACATAATGGTTGATGAGGTTAGAGCATGTTTCCAAGATTCTTCCGCAATCTCCCTTAAACCGATATTTGGAAAAACCAAGGATTGGATATGATTGAATTTATTGACAAAAACTGGAATCAATCTTTGCAAAGACCATACATTGAGAATCACATAGCCTAAAATAACCATACCAACACCAGTAAGCCCTGGCAAAATTTGTTTAGGTGATTCCGAGAGCGAAACTAAAAAACCCAATAGAATCAAACCTAAGCCAGCTAAAAAAAACTTATGATTTAAGACAATAGATCGATGGTTTTCCAGTTGGGCTTCTTTTTCTCTTAAGAACTCAATGGGCAATATTTTGTAAGTTTTGTAAGCATTAAAACTTGCCGATACAATGGACCCAACCCCGGAAATCAACATGGCGGAAATAAATATTCGGATTGGAATTTCTTTGTAGGATTGGATATCGCTATGAGATGCTAGGGTATTGGTTATATGAAATAAATTTAGTTTAGTAAATACATATCCAAGTCCTGAGCCAAGAACTCCCCCAATGAATCCTAATACGAGTCCTTGTGTTAAAAAAAGGAAAAAATTTGTTCGTCGGGATACGCCTAAACTAAGTAAAATGCCGAATTCTTTTTTTCTAGAGACATACAATCCCGAAAACGAATTTGCTACCATAAAAAAAGATATAAGAAGTTCAGATCAACCACTCTCCAGCAGAAGCCAGGATTCTCGAACGCTGCTTAGATCCCAAAACAGCAGATGATGTCCTTACATGCTGAGCACACTTTGGTTAGTCCTCTCATTAAGTAAAAGTTCTGCAACTAGTTAACCAGAAGAAAAAATTGCTTTTTTTCATTTCAATCATATATACACGAGTATATATACTCAAAGAGCAAACACTGAACATATCATCAGACTATTTAAGTCAAGAATTTGCCTGCTTAATTTAAACATCAAACACAACAGCAAAAAACACAACAGCATAATAAACATTAACAGTAAGTTATTCGCATTTCTGAATCCTTCTTTGGCCCACACTCACGCTTATTGCACAACCATATTATATAATTATAGCTCAGCATATTATAAAATAATGTCATACATCACATAAGCTCATATTATAAACATATATAAACAAGCTATCATATAATAATAGCTTGGGTAAAGACGCGTTGGATAGATATTATTCATACACCTCTGCTAAGAGGTGCATGCTAAGACCTGCATACGTATACGATGCCCATATGGTAAAGATCGATCACTTACCGGAGATCTCCCGTACATCCTGGTCGGCTTCAAATGAGGACGTCCGCGTGGGATATGCATCCCGGCCCGCCGCCGCTTGTTCGCTCACACACCCCTTTT
>JALOTI010000226.1 GCA_025457985.1 Leptospira sp. | reverse complement strand
TGGTGGATCCCTAAAACCCGTCGTTGCAGTTTCGAAAAGAAGGGGATTTGTTTTCCCTGGTTCGGAAATCTATGGGGGACTCTCCAATACTTTTGACTACGGACCGAATGGAATCGAAGTTTTAAACAATTTAAAGCGCCTTTGGTGGGAGTATTTCGTCCATCGCAGAGATGATGTATTGGGTTTGGATTCATCCATCCTGCTCCATCCACGAGTTTGGGAGGCATCTGGCCATGTTTCCAATTTTAATGATCCTCTTATGGACTGTAAAAAATGCAAAACCCGGATTCGGGTGGATAAGTTCTTAGAAGATAAGGAAGGAGAAGGCGCAGCCACCGGAAAGTCTTTAGAACAACTGACTCAAATCATTAAAGATAAAGGATATGCCTGTCCGAATTGCGGAAGCGTTGGCAGTTTTACAGATGCAAGGCAATTCAATCTGATGTTTAAAACATCTCATGGAGCATCTGAAGAGGGTGCGACAGATATCTACCTCAGACCAGAAACTGCCCAGGGGATCTTTATCAATTTTAAAAATGTCTCACAAATCGCTCGGAAAAAAGTTCCTTTTGGAATTGCCCAAATTGGGAAATCATTTCGAAACGAAATTATGGCAAGACAGTTCATCTTTCGAACTCGCGAGTTTGAACAAATGGAGATGGAGTTTTTCTGCGAACCGGGAACACAGAAACAATGGTTTGAATATTGGGTGAACTACTGTATGGACTGGTTAGTAAACGTTGTCGGTCTCAAAAGAGAAAACTTACGTGTCAGAGAGCATGAAAAAGAAGAACTCTCCTTTTACAGTGATAGTACTAGTGATATTGAATACAAATATCCGTTTGGTTGGGGTGAATTATGGGGGATTGCATCAAGAACTGACTACGACCTCACTCAGCATGAAACTTTTTCCTCAGAAGATCTCAAATATCATGATTTAGATAACAAGAAAAAATACCTACCATACGTAGTTGAACCTGCTCTTGGACTAAACCGACTTTTCCTTGCGGTTCTCTGTGATGCCTATAAGGAAGAAACCTTAGAAAATTCGGAAGTACGAACTGTACTTAGTTTTGGGAGAAGAGTGTCCCCGATGAAGGTAGCAATTTTTCCACTTATGAAAAAAGATGGGTTGGATGAATTGGCTAAAACAATCTATCAGGATTTGCGAACTCATTGGTATGTTGACTATGATGAAAGTGGAGCAATTGGAAAACGATACCGACGACACGACGAGATAGGTACTCCTTTCTGTATCACAGTTGACTATGATAGTAAAACCGATCACTCAGTAACTATTCGAGAACGTGATTCTATGAAACAAGAAAGAATTTTAATTAGTGAGTTAAAATCCTATCTGATCCAACGAATGGTTTAGGTGATTCGAGATTTAAACGATAGTGATCGAAATCAAGCCATCGAACTCGTAAATCAGTTTTTTCGACAAGTGAATGAACTGGAGTTAGATGGTTTATTTCAGATAAGACCTAGGGCGGCGACTAAGTTCACCGATATATACTTCAAATTGATTGGAACAGGCAAAGTTTACATGCGAGGCTTTTTCCTTTCCGATGAGCTGGTATCCTTGCTCATTGGCCGAGTTGAGGAGAAACCACACCTAACGGAAGAAAGGTCCTTATTCATAGATCTTGCAGTTACAAAACTTGGCAAAAAGAAAAAAGGATATATGAAATCCCTTCTACAAGATGTTGAGACATGGTGTAAAAACCAAATGATTCCTTCTATCGAACTAAGAGCAATCCTAGAAAACAAAGAAGCCATTGAATATTGGGACAAATCTTCTTTTGAAAGGTTTTACATTCGCTACCGTAAGAAAGTTTTGTAATTGCACAAATAAAAGTTTGCCCGGGCCGAACCAGGTCTTTTGTTTTTTTACCAACTACCGGAACTACCACCGCCTCCAAACGAACCTCCGCCGCCCCCACTACTCGAAGAACTTCCACTCGAATAAGAGCTACCGCTCGATGAATAGGACGAGGATGAAGATGATGATGAAGAATACCCGCCTCCCCCGCTACCAGACTCTTTGGCTACTAATACAAAAAAATGGATGAGGAGCGTTAAGAAATAAAATACAAAAAATAAGAATGAATCCCATACTTCATCCCAACCTAGGAAGTATGGAATATGATAGGTGCAAGTCCATAAAATCGTTATTGCTGCATATTTCAATATACGTACTTTCCAAGAACCAACTTCCCAGTATAAAGCTATCAAAAATGCCGGTACAATAAATAGATACGTTTGAAAGAACTGTATCATTGTTGCAAAAGAAATCTGGAGGTTTGAGTCTTTTGAAATTGGCAAGATTGCGAGTAAAAGTTCATATACAAACCATCCACCGATCCCAAAAAGATAGTATTTCAATCGATATCCCAAGATTCGAAATCCCAACCCATAAATGGATAACAATACGATTCCATAGATCGACAAGGACTGCTGTACGGAATACCCCAAGGAAATTAAGAATATAGGCAAACTCAAAGAAATTACTGCCAAAAAATGAACAAACAATCCACCGAGCCCGGTTTGTAATCTTTTTGCAAATCCACGAAGAGGTACAAGGACAACATCATCATTAAAGAATTTAAATGCTAAGAGGATTCCAGAAAAAATTCCAACAAGCAAGTAGATTGAAAAATACTCCCAGGCAAAAATTAATTTAAGAATTGGGATCCAAAGTAGCAATGACCCAATAGAGATTGGATACGAATACTTTCCTTCATAATAATATAAAAGATAAATATTGAAAGCAAACAGACAAAAAAATGAAAGAATCGTTAAAGCCTGCCAAGCAAAGATAAATAGACTAATTAGAACTAAAGCTCCATATAATTTCTGTAAGTTGTGATGATTTGAAAAATACTTCCATTCCTTTAGAAAAAAGAATCCTATAAAAGAAAAGATTAAAACCAGAATTAAAACCACAAAATGATTCCCTAGTGTCTCCTCTTGGAAAACTACGGTTTGTAATCCATTCGGATGCTCATTTTGCAAATTAGGGTTGGAATCTGCGTTCCCAAGAAGAATGGCAATAATCGCATCCGTTCCTTCCATGACTCCTTGAGTTAGATTTCCTTCTTTAAAGCGAGGAATCATCACATTTCGAATGATACGATTGCAGTAAACATCCGTTACTGTATCTTCCAATCCATAACCAACTTCAATTCTTACCTTTCGATCTCCGGTAGACAATAGAAGCAAAACTCCATTGTCCTTTCCTTTTTGTCCAATCCCAGATTTTTCAGCTACGGACATAGCATAACTTTCTATCGTTTCCCCTTCAAGGCTTGGAATGATATAAACAAAAATCTGGGCAGAGGTTTGAGATTCAATGGAAAGTAAACGATCCCGCAAACTCGACCATTCATCCACAGTCAAAATGTTGACCTCATCGGTAACTCTTTCCGTTAAAATGGGAATATCTCTTGCTGAAAGCGATACGAAACTTAGTTTAAAAATGAATACAAAAACTAACCAAACGGGAAATCTAAAATGATTCAAAATGCCGGCCATTTCAAAAATCATACTACTAGTTCGCAAATTGCAACTACAGTTTTCTCCCTTTGCTAAATTGATTTTACAACTCTGTAGATCCGAAACATCGGACCAAGTATGTTTCGAAAGAAAGGAAAACTCGAAATTTTGATAAGTTTAAAAATTAAGTCTAAGGATTCAGAAATTAACAATTTAGTTTTTTCTGAACCTTTTGAATTGTCTGATATCCAAAAATAGACAATACTCATTTGATACAACCAAAGTAGCTCCGGAAGTAGTGTCAAAAGCTCTCCTTTCAGCTTCAACTTAGACGTAGCTAAAGAATCTCGAATCATTCCAATCGCTTCTTCCCGAATTTCCTTCGTCTCTCGGCTAAAAGGAGAAAGGAGGTGATTGGGGTCTCCTGCATTTCTTGCTAGTACCGATAGAAATTTTTTATACTTCGAAAATGATTCCAATCTATATAAAAGTATATTTTTCAATCGTAACTTAAAATCAGTCGTAGACTCATTAAACTTGTTGCATTGAGTTTTTGCATCTTTTTGACTTTGTTTATAAAACATTAAAACAATTTCTTCTTTATTCTTAAAATGATAGTAGGTAGAACCAAGAGCAGTTTTTGATTCAGCGGCAATCTGTCTCATGGTTGTTTCATCATACCCTTCTGTTTGAAATAACCGGACTGCTACTGAATAAATCCGATCCCGGGTTTGTTCCGATTTTTTCTTTTCTAAATCCATTATGTATCTACAATTTTAGGAATTTTTCTCAATATTAGATGTTAGATTATTCGATAACAAATTCATTTCTTTCATTTGAGTACGTTTTCGTAATCTTCCAAAAAGGAATAGATTGAAAAAATGCATAAATCCTAACAAGAGTATAACTATCCCAATTTTGTTTGATATTATTTCGATTACTTCAACAAAATCTCCAGGTCTTAAGTCAATTTTTAGTGCCATTGAAATGTAACCCAAATTTATGAGATAAAACCCTACTACCAATAAATGATTTATAGAATTTGCAAGACCTGGATCTTTAAACGCATCAACTAAAAATATGATCCCGTTTTTTGA
>JALOTI010000225.1 GCA_025457985.1 Leptospira sp. | reverse complement strand
TATTTCACACAATAAAATCATATTTCTAACATCCTTCCTATTTTCACGTATTTTCCACAGTTTCCATCATTTTGTCTGCATGTTTGTTGAATAAATCTTTACTTAAATTTTTTTGAAGATGCTGTCTGTATTGTAAGTTCTGATGGCTCTCTAAATAAAGACGAAATTCAATTTTTAGATGAACTCGCAAAAGAATTAAAGATCAGTGAAATGGACAAAAAACAGGTAGAAAAAAAATACCTCGCTATATGAAGTCCAGAGGAGAGCAACTACGCAGAGTAGGAATTTTCATCTGCCTGATAACCTTTCTGGCCCCCATCGAAGCAAGACCTGGGATGGGTGGTTCTTATAATTCCTCAAGTTCAAGTAGCAGTTCACGTTCTTATTCTAGCTCTTCTTCCCGATCTTTTACTCCGTCTAAAACTTCATCTTCAAATTCTAGTTCTTCTTCTAATTCCAGTTACACTTATACGTCGAGTACACCGCAACCCACGGCAACTTTTAAGACAAAAGATCATCGCATAAAGATGAGACTACAATCCAATGGCGAAATTGCCGTTGAAGAAAGTTTTGTCGTATTGGCTTATGAGGCAAAGGTAGGTATTAAGAGAGAAAACCTTCTTTCGCACGGTGATTGGATCATTTCTGATATCAATGTCTCCCCAAACGTAGGATATGCGAGTTACAATAATGAGTACATATGGGTTCAATGGAGCGAGGGAAATAATAATATAGATTTGCCCATTCGCATAACGTATAATATTAAAAATGGAGTCACCTGGTTCGGAAATTTGCCTATTCTTCAGATCAAGTTTTCAAGAACTCAGAGTTTGTCAGATTTCCGTAGTTTGGAGTTTGAATGGGACAACCAAGTCTCTTGGACCAGTCCACCTTCTGTATTCCACCAAGTGTACAATGAAGAAAAATCCTATCAAGAATTGATACGAGCAGAGGATGTTTCTATCAGTTTGGAGAAAATTTTGTTCGCACCTAAAGCTGGTTCAAAATTTCAGAATAGTTTGATTATCAAAGGATTTCCAGGTTCTTCCCTATTTTCCAAACCCAATCTCTCAGCCGATCTCGCTCCAAAACTTACATATGAAATCGAGCAGACTGTGACAATCCATTCCGAAGGAAAAAATGAATATAATTCTTCAATACAAATCAAGGGAATTGAAAATGAATTGGAAATTCCATCTATAGATTTTGGAGTCCACCGGTTCTCCACGTCCCAGAGTAGCTGGAATCAATTTTTTACTCCAGACTTTCAAGTCGTTTTTGATCTTTCCAATTTCGAAACTTCATTCTGGCATTTGTTTTCAGCAACTTTTGAAAACTTGGATGTATCAAAACTCTCTGAAGGTGCCAAAGCAAAATTTGCATTCTCAGTTTTTGGGGAACAGAGTCTAGATTCCTCTCAGACAAAAACATCCTTCGTTCGAATTCCTTTGTTAAGTGGATATCCTCGACCAGCAATTTCAAAATTCAAAACTCGTTTAAAATTTAGCGATCCTGTCGATACAAATCAAACGGATGTTTTTTTAATACTCAGCAATTGTACCTACTGTGATTCACCAGAAGAAGGCGATTCGATTACGATTCCTATCCAACAAAATTGGAAGGATGGATACTTTGATTTTGAATGGAGTGGAATTCTCGAATCCACTATAAGCCCTTATCTTGTCATAAAACAAAAACAATCTAGTTTGGTTTACAATCCGTTAAATGTCACATATGCGGTATTAAATGCGTTTGTGGAATCGCCCGGTTCAGGTGCTCACACTAGTTATTTGTTTTTCTTTTTTTCTACTATTCTTTCCTTAATTTTGATTGGTTGGTTTGAAACCCAAAGGCAAAGAAAAATCAGTCTCCAAAGACAAAAATCAAAATCGCTGTTGAATGCAATCCATACACACGATCCTCAATTTGAATGGAAGGACTTCGTCAAAAAAGTAGAAGTCATTTCAGAGAAAGTAGTGAATGCGTGGGTCGAGGGTGATATGGCTCCAGCAAGACATTTTATATCTGCGGGCGTTTTCCAAAGATTTAATATCCAGCTCAAACTTCTCACCGAAATCGATAGAAGCAAAAACATTATGAAGGATTTTGCGATTCGAAATATCGAACTCATACATGTTACCGTCGACCAAGTTTATATGAGCATACATTTAAAACTCACTTGCTCAGCTAAAGATTTAACGATCCCGATAGATATGCCCGATGCGGAAATGCAAACAAAACTCAATAAAACTTCCGAGGGAGTTTACGAAGAAGTACATTCCTTTACTCGGAAGTTAACCTGCCAGACAAATAAGGATATAGATCTAATCCATGATTTTTGCCCTTCCTGTGGAGCAAAATCTCCAGTTTCTCACGAAAGTACAAAATGCCAATACTGTGGAAGTGTTTTTAACTCTGGAGAATCAGATTGGGTACTCAGTGAAATTACTCAAATGGTCGAGTGGAAATCACATGAATTTGAAGGAAAATCAGATATAAATTCACAAGGATTCGCTAAACAGATATTAGAGGATCGTGCTTCCGCATTGTTTTGGAAATGGATTTACTTTGAGTCGATAGGAAATAGTTCGATTTTGAAAAGGGAGTCCACGCCAAAATTCTGGGAAACTTTATCTGGAAAAAAAATATCTCCAATGTTCCTTCCAGTTATTGGATCATGTAAATTAACTCAAATAGAACTGACTCAAGAAAAACCCGAGGCGACCCTTGAGTTTAGATGGAGTGCTGCCAGGGGAAAGGACCTACTACCAGAGCATCGCCGAAACAGGATCAGAATCCAACTTCTGAAACCAAGGCAATCCGATTTGGGATTCGGGGAAACCTCTTGTTCCAACTGCGGGGCGCCTTTTCCAGAATTGGATGCCATGGAATGTTCGTATTGTAAGGCTTCGATTCCCAATCTTGTTTCAGATTGGTTGATAGACGCAAACGAATCTACATTCTAGAAGGTTTGGAAAAACATACCCAATGTCTATCTGAGGTCTGTTCGCAAATAAGTTTTGATTGCAGACGAGTTCGAGTTAGATGTTCATCGACTTCTTCCTTTGTGTAAGCGGCGAGCAAACTATTGAAAAAATCCTCTTTTAGGATTTGAGGTTCACCGTTTGCATATCTTTCCACGATTGCCTCAGCCGTAGCCGATGAAATTGGTCGGAGCAAATCCGAAACAAATACAAACGTATTTTCATCCATCGATCTTTGGATGCAGGCCCAGAATTCGAAAGGGTCATCCACGTGGTGTAATAAAGAATTCGAAAAAACCAAATCATACGGTTGGATCGGAACAAAATTCTGAATTCGCTCACATAAAAAACTAAACCTTTCCATACCGGAATACTTAGATTCAAAGTATTCCCGACAGGCGGCTATCATTGGCATAGAACCATCGATAAATGTGAAATTAGAGTTAGGGAAGAGCTCTGCCAAACGAAAAGCCATGTCACCCGGACCAGATCCTAGATCCAAAATTCGTTTTGGCTGGAAACCTCGAGGTATTCGGTTCTTTAGGTTAAGGATAAGATCCGAATGAGCCGAGGAAAAATCCGCCTTTGCATAAGCATCGACTTGGGATTGGTCACTCATAAGTTCTGGTTCAGGAAATCTATTTTTCAATGAGAAAGAATGGTTGCCCAATTTTTTTAAATCCCTTAAGAGTTGTTTTACTTATGAATGATAGAATATGGCGAGTTCTTTTTTTGGTCTGTTTTAGCAGCTGTATGCTCACGGAAGGGATAGGTATTCCCACCTATGGCGCAATTACAGGCAAGGAAGCAAAGGAGAGAATCTCTGATGCAATATTGGATGCGGAAGTTTCAGCTTCTTCCTTCTGGCTCTCACAAAATGGTATGAAGGCGGGAAGTGGACCCATCGGTCCCTTACTTTTAATCAATGGCTTCCTTGCAAAAATTTTGTATCCGTTTACTTCGAAAATCGCCGACCAAGATTCTTTTATGGAATCTTCCGTACTCCAATGTGAATCCGATATCCGAACAAAAGGAGCAGTGACTCTTGGAGCAGTCTATGAAAATCTTGCCCCCTTTGGAGCCTTAGGCAGTTTCCGGGACGCAGCACTTCTTCCAGAATTTGCAAACTGTGACCTAGAAAAAACAGGAAAGATCATTACCATCAGTGGAGTACTTAAAATATGAATTCATTGGCTAAGATACTTATTACAACATTACTGATAGTCTCACAATACAATTGTAAGGGGAATATTGAAAAAGATAGGGGAGCTGAAGCTTTGCTTCTTACGGGAATACTATCGTCCTGTTTTAGCCTTGAAGAATGTTTCGATCAATTTTTATCCACAACCGACGAAGGAGCTACCTTACAGATATTTAACCAAACAGGGGAACGTATTTTCGCGCGAGAATCAGGTTTACAATACAATTCGTACAGACCAATCGCATCAGGCTCCAAGTGGGTAACAGCGATCACTGCGATGAGAGCTATCGATTGTAATGCGGGAAACGGCGGAGGTACATGTGGTACTGTAGGCGCAGGAAGTTGTGCAACTGGGGGAACATTAAACCTAAACCGTACGACGGGCGAGGTATTGGGTTGGACAGGAGAAAAAGGAACAATTACTCTTAGGCAGTTA
>JALOTI010000224.1 GCA_025457985.1 Leptospira sp. | reverse complement strand
GAAACTAAATTGATCCCCATTGGTGACTTTGTATTCGGTCCAAGAATCGAGAGGCAAATTATAGGATTAGAGACTCTCCTTGAAGTATTTCTAAGTGGTAAGTATCGAAGGTAACCTAAGGTTTTTAAGAAATATTTCATAGGAATTTTTTTTCCTTGCCTTGGAAAATCTACCCATTATGATTTAGGACGCATGTCTCGAATTAAAACTATTTTTCTCTCTCTCATCGGCTTCTTATTTATTGGATTCCTAGGTGCCGCCTACTACTTTTCTTCCCTTGTTCTTTACCCAAATGTACAGTGCCGTGCCGACCATCATGTTTTTTGTGATACTCCTAAGGAACGTGGGTTAGACTATGAAAATGTTCGTTTCCAAACGGCTGACGGAATCGAGTTAGAAAGTTACTTTATACCATCATCTAACAAAAACAAGGCAATCATTCTTGTGCATGGTCATGGTGGACAAAAAAATGAGGGACTTCGTTTTGCGAAAAGCCTTCACAATGCTGGTTATTCTCTTGTTCTTTTAAGTCTCCGGCGAAACCACGGGAGTTTTGCTTCCATGGGATACTACGAACCATTGGATGTCGACGCAGCTTTCCAGTTTTTAAAAAATAAAGGTTATTCAAAAATTGGTATTTTTGGATTTTCAATGGGTGCGGCAACTAGCATACTCTATATGGCCAAAAATCCTGAAATTCCAGCAGGTATCTTTAGCAGTGGTTATGCCGTTGCTATGGACGTTATGATTGAATCAGCGAAACGAGATTTTGGAATCCCATATTATCCATTGATTCCTTTAGTGAAATTGGCATTGGACATACGTGGTAATATGGATATAGACTCTGTTCGACCTATCGATTCGATTGGAAATATTTCTCCACGACCCATAGCCATATTCCATTGTAAGTCAGATGATTATGTTGACCACCACCATGCGGAAGATTTGTTCTCAAAGGCTAAGGAACCTAAATCACTTTGGTCTCCTGAATGTTCCAGACACGAAAGAATCTGGAATGTCTATCCGAAGGAAGCTGAAGAAAGAGCAGTCTCTTTTTTCAAAACATACCTATAAAATGGTATTTTTTTAGAAAGACCAAACTTAGAAAAACCTAAATAGAAGATGGAGGGTGCGACAGGTTTTTAACGAAACCTCTCTTCATTTTCTTCTTCCGTATGATAGGTGTCTGTCCGTAAAAATGGATCCTCGAAATTAGTATCTTTCTTAGTGGGAGTAACTTCCCTAGTTTTTAGTTTGTAAACTTCCTTAGGGCGATTGACTTCTTTAGAACGATTGTCTTTTGGTCTAGATTTTGGTTTCCCTGCAGAAGAGAAAACTATACCCAAAATTGGAATAATGAATAACAAACCTAGATTGATGAGTAGGCCAAAACTTCCAAAACCGATAAAACTTAAAAAGCCAAAAAGTGGCTGTAGAAAAAGGAATAAAAACTTACTCGCGAAAGATTTATTCAATACGAAGAATTTTAGAAGACTAACGTATATGAGAATAAATGCCAGTGCAAAGATAAAACGTATATTTTCACCAAACAGAATGTCCATTGATTCGTTTGCCTCTCGTAAAATTCTGGTTAATTCTGATCCAATCGGAATCGGTTTTTGTATATTCAAGTAAGAATCGGTGAGAATATCAAAAAATGCAGTCTGAGTTGATCTAACCGCGTCAAAATACATCGCTTTTGTTTGGTAAAAATAAAAATGATCATAGTAAATACGGTCATATAGAATATCGGAAAAGTGATCCAGAAGGTCTGCGTTGAATCGTAAGCATGAAAAATTATCTCCCAGAGAAAAAAGATAAATAACAGATTTGTATTCCGGATTCAGGGATTGTGAGGCATTTAAAATTTTGTCCGCATATCCGCAGACGTCCTCTCCCTCCAATGAATTGATTAAATATACCTGTACGTGGATCTTATGATCTATTTTGAATCTTTCTGCGGATTCTTTAAGTTCTGCGATTTCGGAGGTGGTCAGAAATCCCATTTCATCGTAAACTGATTCACTTGCTGGGGGAAACTCCTTACCTTCTACAACGGGCGCAAAGATAATGCATAAGAGGAAGCAGAAGGAACTAAGTCGTAGTACTGGAATCATAATTAGTTTAATAACGGATATTTAGGACTGAAATTCTTTTATAGTCAATTCCGATTTTTCCTTGTCAATTTAATAGAATCCGATAGATTTCCAACGTGATTACCTCCAGTCGAATATTCTTTAATAAATTATTTCCCATTTTAAGTTTAGTCTTTATTTCCTTTGTTGGTTGTACGCCGGAAATATGGGACAAGATTGAAGGTTACATTCCTTACGCAAATTTAGAGGTTCGCTATGGATTTGTGAATGAAAGCGGAGATTGGGTTATTGAGCCCATTTACTTGTCGGCTCGGGATTTCTCTAATGGATTTGCTTTTATCCACCACAACGGCAAGGGATTCTATATCAATGAAAGAAATGAAATTTTAGGTAAGGCATACTTTGACTCGGGAGAAGATTTTAATCTCTTTGGAGCGCCTGTTCACGAAGCAGGTTACGCTGGATATATCTCAGATGGTGGGGCATATATAATAAAACCAAAATACATTCGAGCCTATCCGATTGTAAACGGATTTGCTTTGGTGAACGAATATGGCGGTAGCGATTATTCGTATATTAATCTAAACTCACAGGAATCGATCATAAACTTTTCGCATATAGGCGATATCGATATAAATTTTGCTTCTGGTGATAGTTCCTTACTCCCCTATTTTTGTGAAGACGGCAAATGGGGATTTATCAATGAAATAGGCGAATTGATTTTACCTTGCGAACACGATGCAGTCCGAATTTTTTCAGAGGGAAAAGCAGGTGTAGCAAAAACTCAAAACTCCGGGGACCTTTTATGGAATTATATCGATACCAAGGGTAAAAGAATTAGTTCTTACGAATATTCGTTAGTATCGGACTATAAGTATGGTTTAACATCTGTCATGAAGATGAAAAATAATTCAGAAACATATTATTTATTAGATGATATAATTAAAAATTCATTCAACGATTCTCACGAATGGGATTTTAAACAAAACCAGTATATATTGACCAAAAAATTGCTAGCAGCCATACTAGACCCCAATGCGTATGCAAGATATTATAAGAACAAAAGATAGAGAAAAAACTAACAGACTAAACCTTGGGCTAATGACATTTTTTCAAAAACTAATGAAAATCGATTCAACCAAGATGAATAATTTTACCTCGGTTAGGTTTAATCGATGCCAGCTCAATTAAATTTCTCTTAAAGCAAGTGAAACGACCAGTCATCTACCAAATTCGATGAAATCGATAAAAACTAGCAGTAGAAGTGTCTATTAGAGCTTAACAAAGAGAAGACAGTTTAGCTAAAGTTTAACTTATATCTTTAAGTTGATTATGACATTTTATTCATTAGAAATCTACAATGGAAGAGACCCCTCTTACCGACCAGTTCATCGTATATCCCAAAAGGTTCTTTATAGTCTTCTTGTTTTCACTAGCCCAGCTCATGACCTCATGCCTCATCAATACCCTCACTCCCATCGCCAAATATCTCGAAGACATCTATGATCAAGACCCTCTCGTTGTTAACTCTGGAGCTCTACTGTTCGCCCTCATGCATCCGGTTTTTACCTTTCCTGCTTCCTACGCCATTGATACCTATGGAACCAAGGTGGGAATTGCGATCGGAAGTGGGCTTTGTCTGCTTGGAACTGGGTTAAGGATGCTTGTCAACAGCTCCTTTTCGTGGGTCATTGTTGGGCAAGTGATCGCGGGAATCGGAAGGCCTTTTATACTTAACTGTCAGGCTAAAATTTCAGCCAATTGGTTTACAGCTGAAAAAAGAGGTGGAATCACCCAACTTCTCACACTTGTGCTCAACGTCTCGCTTATTATCGGTCTGCTCATTCCTGGAATCGTGTTCGGGAAATACAAATCGGACACTGAGTCCCCCGAGACCCTCCAATAAGGAAAAGACAAAACTTTTAACCTGATGTTCGTATAGTTCATAATGGCAGTGGTCTGCTTTGTTCCCAACATGTTCTTGCAACAAAGCAAGCCTCCAACTCCTCCTTCCTTCTCAGCAGTGGCAAAGAGAGACACCTTCAAATAGGCGATGAAGTCTTTGCTAAAAAATAAGGACTATATCCTACTTCTCTTCGCTTTCGGCTGCTACTTTGGCATTTTCAATGGTTTATCGATTATCTTGTCCTATCTACTCAACCCTTGGTTTCATGAAGGGCTAGCCACAGCTGTTGGCTTCGTTGGAGGAAGTCCTGTTGTTTCAGGTATAATCGGAGTCATAATCCTTGGGCCACTCCAGAGAAAATCTGGTAAATTTAAGAAATACATCGTCATCTGCATGATTGGTAATGCTGTTTTAATGTAGGCTCTTGTACAGCGATGTTATTATTCTACCCTCTTTTGTAGACCAACGTCCTCGCATTGGCCAGCCTCGTGTCAGCTTACAACTCATTCTTCTTGATACCCTTAGTGCCCATCATGTTATAGCTCTCTTGTGAGATAGCTTACCCAGTAGGAGAAGGCACAGCGGCTGGGCTCTTGTTTGCTATGGGTAATTTCGCTGGCTTTTTG
>JALOTI010000223.1 GCA_025457985.1 Leptospira sp. | reverse complement strand
TCTTGGATTTGGTGGTCCGCACGCAGGATTTTTTGCGACCAAGGAAGAATACAAACGTAATATGCCCGGTCGACTCATCGGTGTTTCTAAAGACAGCCAAGGAAAACCTGGCTATCGATTGAGTTTACAAACGAGAGAGCAACATATCCGCCGTGACAAGGCTACATCTAATATCTGTACTGCGCAAGTTTTACTTGCTGTGCTATCGTCTATGTATGCAGTTTATCATGGTCCAAAAGGGCTCAGACAAATTGCATCTCGAGTCCACCGAATGACGACTCTCCTTTCATCTGGTCTTGAAAAGTTAGGATACAAAATCATCTCTACACCTTATTTTGATACCATTCGAATTGAGTTATCAAAGATTTCATCTGCCGAAATCATTCATTACGCAGAAGAAAGGGAAATCAATATACGCCAAATTTCGGGCCACGTAGTAAGCATCTCGTTAGATGAGACTACAACAACTAAGGATATCAACGATCTACTCGAGATTTTTAACGAAAACAAACCCTTACATTTTTCGCTCGAAGATTTACAAAAAAAAGAAGAGTGGAAAATCCCAGAAATTCTGGAACGAAAATCCAGTTATTTAACACACCCTGTTTTCAATAGTTTCCACACGGAAACAGAGATGTTACGGTACATCCGTAGACTTGAGTCCAAAGATCTTTCTCTGACTACATCGATGATTGCACTTGGTTCCTGCACAATGAAACTAAATGCAACGACCGAGATGTTTCCTGTGACTTGGCCAGAACTTTCCAATATACATCCTTTTGTTCCAGAGAATCAAACAGAAGGGTATCGAACTCTTTTCAGCCAACTGGAAAAATGGCTCTGTGAGATTACAGGATTTGCTGAGGTATCACTACAGCCTAATGCGGGTTCGCAGGGCGAGTATGCTGGACTTATGGCAATCCGAAACTACCACCAAAGTCGAAACGATATGCACCGCGAAATCTGTTTGATACCAATCTCCGCACATGGAACGAACCCGGCATCGGCAGTGATGGCAGGATTCAAAGTGGTCGTAGTTTCCTGTGATTCGAATGGAAATATCGACGTAGATGACTTAAAGAAAAAGGCAATTGAACACAAAGACAATCTTGGTGCATTGATGGTTACCTATCCTTCAACACATGGTGTTTTTGAAGAATCCATCCAAGAGATCTGCCAAATCATTCATGAAAATGGTGGTCAGGTATATATGGATGGAGCCAATATGAACGCTCAAGTTGGACTCACTCGTCCTGCGGATATTGGTGCTGATGTTTGCCACCTCAATCTACACAAAACTTTTTGTATTCCGCACGGTGGTGGTGGCCCAGGTGTCGGTCCCATAGGTGTCGCTGAACACTTAGCACCATTTTTGCCAGGACATAGTTTGGTGGAGAATGGATCTAATAATAGCAATTGGGCAGTGTCGTCTGCTCCCTGGGGATCAGCATCGATCATTGTTATTTCTTGGGCATACATCGCGATGTTAGGTTTTGAAGGTTTGCAGTTTGCGACAAAAGTTGCAATTCTGAACGCTAATTACATTGCGAAAAAATTGGAAGGAGCCTTCCCTGTTCTTTACAAAGGAAACAAAGGTTTGGTGGCACACGAATGTATCCTTGATATGAGAGGTTTCAAAAAATCCTCGAATATCGAAGTAGAAGATATCGCAAAACGTTTGATTGACTATGGTTTCCACTCACCAACTATGTCATTCCCAGTTCCAGGCACTCTGATGGTAGAACCAACTGAGTCAGAGTCCAAAGAAGAACTGGATCGATTTGTTGACTCCATGCTTTCCATTGCAAAAGAAATTTCCGATATAGAAGCAGGGGTTTTGTCAAAAGAAGACAACCCGTTAAAAAACTCCCCACACACAGCTGAGATGGTGACTTCGGATGAATGGAAACATTCTTATACGAGAGAGAGAGCCGCATATCCCCTTCCGTGGATACGTACGAGAAAGTTTTGGCCTAGCGTCGGTCGAGTTGACAACGTGTACGGAGATAGAAACCTAATTTGCTCCTGTATCCCTGTGGAAAGTTTTGCGAGTTAATGAGTTTCTACGAAAAACATATATTTGTCTGTGAAAACGAAAGGGCACCCGGAGAACGGGTGTCTTGTGGCCGTCAGGGCTCTGGTGAAATTTTAAAGCTTTTAAAGCAAAAGGCGGCAAAAGCAGGAATCCAATACAAATTCCGAGTACAAAGGGCTGGGTGTTTGGATCGCTGTGAGCTTGGACCAATCCAAGTCTCCTATCCAGAAGGATTGTGGTTTCAAATGAAATCAGAAGCGGATGTAGATATAATTTTAGAGCACTACCTCAAACAAAACAATCCTGAAAAGTACGAACATCTTTTGGTGAAAGAAACCTAGGCGTTTTTATGCCCTTCCTTTTCTAATTTTTTGAGCAAATTCTTTTGCCATTTCAATCCTAAGTTTGCCTTCAGCGAATCTTCTTTTTTCAAGGTCAGTCTCTAAAATCAGCCCAGGAACTTCACAAGGCCTCTTATTTTCATCAAGAGCAACAAACGAAAGATAGGCTGTAGTTGCGCGAGTCATTTCGCCGGTGTATGGATTTTCTCGATTTACTTGTACACCAATTTCCATTGAGGTTCTTCCCACATAATTGACCATCGCCTTAAGATTTACATGGTCGCCAACTTGAATTGGAGTTATAAAGTTGATTCGATCAATACTTGCAGTAACAGCTTCGCGGCCCGAGTGTCTTTGTGCTGCCATAACAGCTATTAAATCAATCCAACTCATGATCGCACCACCGAAAGCAGTGCCATAGTGGTTAGCATCATTGGGAAGAACTACATGCCTTGTTTCGACAGCAGAGGCTCTGGGGGATTTGGGTGGAAGATCAGAGGAGTTTGACACAAACGCTAATTTAGAAGTCTATCCCAACTTAGGAAAGAAGAATTTCAAAATTACCTTACGAACCGAAACCGCTTCTTTAACCTATCGAGTTAAATCTTACAAGTATAGATCGTCCATTATCCCATAGGAACAAAGTTTTGAACCTGTTTGATTCGGTTTATCCAATCTAGAACATTCGGATAATGGGATAGATCAAAACCTCCTTCATCGGCTACATGCGTATAAGCAAACAGACTGATATCTGCAATGGTTATTGTATCTCCGACAAAATACTTGCTATGAGTGAGCTGTTCATTCATCACTCGTAAAGCTTTATTGCCACCTTCTTTTTTGGAAATAAACTCAAGCATCCTTTCTGGCGGCAGGTTTAAGTATCTTTTTATAAACCGTGCAACAGCGATGTATGGTTCATGACTATACTGCTCAAAAAATTGCCACTGCAACACCTTGGCTCGATCAAACTGATTGTTGGGTAGCAGAGGTGTCGATTCCGCTAAATAATTTAAGATAGCGTTCGATTCCGAAAGGATTCTGCCATCATCTAAAACAAGCACTGGAATTTTTCCATTCGGATTGAGATCTAAAAATGTGGAAGTTTTGGTCTCTCCTTTGAGAATATCTATATCAATCCACTCATATGGTTTCTCTAAAATGGAAAGTAGAAGCAAAATTTTATAGCAGTTTCCAGAATATCGATCTCCATAGATTTTCATAATTGACAATTTATTTCCTCTAAATCTAATCACAACATGTTCTTCAAATTTGTAATCCTTATTTTTTTGCTGAGCGGAATATCTATTTCTGCAGACTCGGCCCTTGCAGATTTACAAAAAAAATGTTTAGAACTAACCGATGATAATTTGCCAAAAGATACTTATGCTCGTTATGTGAGACAACTTCAATTTGATAAGGCAAAAGAATACTGTGATTCACTTCCCAAAGATCCTAAAAATTGCAGAGCATCGAGTCGATTTTGGCTTGGAACTTCCGAATATGCAAAAGGTAACCTTGAAGCCGCGGAAAAACTCTTCCAAGAAGGAATCGAAATAATGGGTCCAACTAGAAGGGTAGCCGATTGGATCAGAGATAAACCCAAGCAGACAGGCTGGGGGCGACCTGAAGATTTTTTAAAGTACATTCAAAATTCTAAAAATTTAAATCCATCCTCACCAAAATATACACAAGTCGTAACTTACTTTATAATCGATCAAACAAACACCAAGTCAGATCCCAATGCAGAGAAAAAAGTGGAAAGACATATGGATGCCTGTCTTGCCGTTCACGGAAACCTCTCGCTATCCATTCTAAAAAAATACGTAGAACTTTTTAGCCAGGGCAATCTAACTTTGGATATTCGAACCGTTTATGTTCCAAAAACCATAACTAAAATATATAAAAATAGTTTTCCGGCAATTGGAAGTCTATCCCCTTGGGACGAGAATTTTTCCTTATTTATGAACCAAGTTACTGAAGCAGTCGTCAGATATCTGAAATGTTCAGCCATACCAGCGTACAGTTTGAAGTCAAAGTATCATTAATTTCTGCCATCGAGGCTTTCAACAGTTGCTTCCGTATTTGCACAGAGTACCGAGCAGCCTCTTGACAGTATTTGCAACAGTAATGTCCTGCAGTACATCTTTCTCGGATGCTTAATCAGATGAGAGTAGAACCGGTCATCAAGATATTGTTGCACGCAATCTATTCTTTATAACGCGCACCTGGCTCAAGCAACACTCAGCCGTGCAGC
>JALOTI010000222.1 GCA_025457985.1 Leptospira sp. | reverse complement strand
ATATGGTTGGATGGTTTATGATAATGGGCTCCAATGGATTTAAAGTGGGAGACCGAATTGAAATTGATTCTATCAAAGGGGATGTCGTAAATATTGGGTTTTTGAAATTTACCCTTTTAGAGATAGCGCAGGATGCAAGATTCGAGCAGTCTACCAACCGGCTAATTCATTTTCCCAACTATAACGTAGTTATGCATCGCTATTTTGTTGTTTCGGAGACAATGGACTTTGTATGGGATGAGTTTCGGATTTTTTTGACACTTGAATCTAACTGGGAAAAGGCGGAAAAAATTTGTTCTCAGATTTTAAACGAAGAATTAGTTTTGGTTCCTGAACTTGTTGATGCAAAGATCCGAGAGATGTCAAAAAACTATCTCGTCCGTTTGGGCAAAACCACTCCAATCGTGTATACATCGTTGGAGCCTGAAGGTTTGGTTTTACTCAGTTTACGTTACCTCACTCCTATCCGATCCAAACGTGTGAACCGGATATTAATCTCAAAAGAAATCCTTAAAAAGTTTAAAGAACATGATGACATTCATATCTACTCACATTAAACGAATTTTAACTCCTGCAACCTTGATGATTTTTGTAGTCATTTTGGGTTCGTATGCTTTGTCTCCCTGCAAAGGCGAAATACTAAGACCCAACACTGTGCCAAGTGATGCAAGTTATAACAAAAAAATGAATGTTTTCAGCAAAACGGCTAATGGGGAAATGAAGGAATGGTTTGAGAATGGTAATTTGGTTTCTCAAGCAAAAACAAATGAATTCGGAATTTTGGATGGAAAGTTTGATAGATTTGATTACTTAACTGGTACCATTGTATCCTTTGGAGAATTCCAAATGGGAGAACGAAAAGGAAAGTGGGTTTGGAATTTCTCAAATGGAATGCCATATATGGAAATAAATTTCCAACCTGGCAATCGTAAAAGACAACTTTGGATTCCGGTTCTTGAAATAGGGAATGAAACAGGAGCTTACATTCGTTATTTTAAAAATGGACGAGTGAACGAAAAGGGATCCTATGATGGCGGAAATCGGGTAGGAGATTGGGTTCGATACTATCCGGATACAAAACCAGAATCAAAGGGTTCTTACCAAAATGACAAAAAAATCGGAGAGTGGTTCTATTATTATCCTAATGGTTCGAAAGAAGCATTTGAACTATACACCACTACTGGCGAATTTTTAAAACGCATTACATACTATCCGAATGGTTCCATTTGGTGTGTTACGGAAGGTGTAAAACTGCCAGTCTGCAACGCTAACAATCCGAAGTAGTTGGTTTAGACTGAGTAGAGTGATTTGATCAATTCACTAAAACTCTGTAGCTTTTCCGAATAGACCCAAATTGGTTTGAATTACGTCAATATTGAACAACAGTAAGCTGAAGAGAAAAGTTACAAAAAACACAACAAAAATAAGCCCAAAAGCACCAACAAAACTATTTCGTAAGAAGCGGAACTGCAAGTATGCAAAACTAACTAAGAGGTTTTGCCATGGCTTTAGGCTACCTTCTCCGCCCACTTTTTTGTAGTTAAAGATATAAAAGATACTCAAAAGAGCTAAAACCGAAAATAGGAAGTAACTAAACTCTGTTACGTAGTGCTTTTGAAGTAGAAATAAAGGTATATAAACCAAATTTCCAATTAGGATTCCTATAAATATGATCAGTAAAAAATGGAATATGGGTGAAAAGAAACTACCAGTTTTTGTGGACGAAGGCGACCTTCCTTCCTCTTCCAATGAGGATGAAAACTGAAGTGCTTTAAAATTTTCGAGTGTTTGTTTCTTTCCAATAAGATGGATCGAAACAATAGAAAAAACATACGATAACAAAAAAACCAAAAGATAAAATATCGATATCCAATCACCATTCCAAATCATCTGAATTTGGTAGAAAAATTTAGGGATTGTGACGAGAATAGAGACTGGATAAAATACAAACGCTAGGTGTTTGTAAAACCACGCTGAATACAGATATGTGAATAGAACAGAAAGTGCAAAGAAAAGATAAAAAACTAAAAGCGAAAGGTAAATTTTTTGTCCGACAAGCACTCGTTTTATGGCGTCTTTGGTTTCTTCCAAATCGGTGTCCACTGTCACTTTTGTTTCTTCTAGGTTCTTTAAAAACTCTTCCAAATACGATATACGAGAGATTACTCCACTCTCACGACTGATTTTTGGAACGGATCTAGTCGGTTGAAGATTTTCCTCAGATTCTATATATGTTTCATCGAATTTTACAGAATATTCAGTTGTTAGTGAATGAAATACAAAAAAAAGAATAAAGATTGGGGCAAAGAGAGGAGCAAATTTTGTTAGTAAATTTTTCATAAATTTTTAAAGAATTACAAATATCGCCATCATTCCAACAACAAGAGCTACAAGCATTATGATGTATGGGAGTAGATGTGCACTTTCTTCTTCTGGTTTGACTTTCGCCAAATTGGATTTGGATGTTTTTGCACTTGGACTTGCAACAGAAGTTAAGATATCAGCCTTTCCCATTTTTGCATCGGTGGTTTTAATTTTTACAGAATTTTCTTCTTCAATGATTTTTCCATAAATCTGTTCATTGAGTTTGATTACAACTTCGGAAAAAGTTTTGTGGTTTGAGATATTGACAATCTTTGCAGGAACTTGTTTGATCTGGCCGGATTCTTCTTTTAGTTCTAGGTTATCAATTATAGAGTTAGTGATGCTGTCTCCGGGGACCAGTCTCACATAAACGTTGTCTCCAGCTTTAAGGTCTGCCAGAGGGACACCATTTACCGGGGACAGCTGGAAACGAAACTGCACAATCTGTTTGTCAGGTGGAATTAAAAAGCCAGACGACTCTGGAACCGGAGTGGGAGGAGGCGCTTCTTTTTTTGCAATTTCTTCCTCATCGACTGTGGTCCGATTGATATCTTTTGAGTCGATAAGTTCATAGTGAATTTCAAGTTTAGGATTTGAGTTTCCAGCAGTTCGGTTGTGCATCTCTTGGAAAACAAACTCAATCCGATCATTTAAATTGTGGTCTAGGTAGTGAAGGAGTTCTTCGAGAAAACTTTCAGATCCAAACTTAGTTTTTGTTAGTTCACCTAAAGACTTTGTGATATTCTTTAGTTGTTCTCCCTTGTAAATGACTCTTTGGATCCGGTTGTAAAAATCCTGAAATGTGCAGTGAATTGGCAATAGGGATAGGGGACTACCGCTAGCCACACTCTCATACTTGAGAGTTTTGATTTCCACAGGGTCCACCAGAGCAGAAATCATGGTATAAACCATATTGGCATCGTCACGAATATTGACCTTAATTGAATAGTAATTTGGAGTCTCTGGCATATGGTTCTTTTTTGACAGTATCCATCTAAGGAAGAAAGCTGTCAAAAAGATTAGGTTTGTATGGGAATTGTATCATTAATCACTATCCGCTATATCCGAGGATCCCGAGTTTTGGGATTTCTATCGATCAAGTCCCGACTTTCCTTTATTGTGATGGCAACGGGAGTCAGTTTGCTTGTGGTCGTTCTTTCCATATTCAATGGATTCCAGAAACAGGTTAAAGAATCGCTCTGGCAGGGTGGACCACATATCACAATTGAAAACTCTTATGGGTCCGGAGCAATCTACGAGTATTCCAAAGTGATCGAACAGCTCCAGTCCGATCCTAAACTCAGCGAATCCATTGTTTCTATCGAAGGAAACATCACGAGCCATGGTCTGATTCAGAGCAACAACAACTTCACTCCAATTATGATACGAGCTGTTCCCATCGATTCCGTGGAAAAACTTTTGGAGAACGGACTGCCCAACTTTCCAAGGATTTTGCAATACAATCGAGATGAGATACAAAATATCAATTCCAAAAAACTGGTAGTGGTTGGAAAGGAGATGAGTGCCATCTATGGTTACGGAATGGGTCGTGAGATAACCATGGCAGTGCCAGGCGGTCGGTTTACCGTGGAACGAGGAGTGCAGGTGAATGTCCAAACCTTCCGTCTAACGGGCGTTTTTAAGACTGGTTACTATAATTACGATTCCAAATTTGTTTTTCTTTCTCTTCCGCAAGCTCAAGACTTTTTTAAAATGAAAGGTGCTGTGAATCAGATTGCGGTTAAGGTCAAAAGTTTAGATGATCTCAAACTTACTAAAAATAGAATACTATCTCGGTTGAATGAAGAAAATTGGAACCCTAGTATCCAAAACAATTCTTCTTGGTCCGTAAGGACAATTGCAGAAGAGCAGGAGAATTTTTTAGCCGCACTCAAACTTGAAAAGACAATCATCTCGATTATCGTTTTTCTGTTTATTGTTCTTGCGGCACTTGGTATGGTTGCGACAGTCCACTCTCTTGTCCGCGCCAAACGAAAGTCTATCGGAACCTTAAAGGCTCTTGGTCTTGCGTCGAATGATATCTTGTTAATCTTTACTTTGAATGCGATGATCGTTGGTATCTTGGCGTCTGTGGTAGGTGGAGTGATCGGAATTTTTATCGCCAATAAATTAGAGGTGATCATCAACATTATCTCTGAAATCATCAATGGCGTTGGATCTACACTTAGACCTGGAGATTGGGATCCAGTGGAACTTGTTCCTAAGGATATCTATTATTTTGACCATATTCCTGTTGATATTGATATTTCATTTAT
>JALOTI010000221.1 GCA_025457985.1 Leptospira sp. | reverse complement strand
TGTTGCCAATGTTGTTTGCCAGCAGACAGTTGAACGGTCACCAGGATATTATGCATGGCCAACACTGTATATCAGATGTGTCTATGTATTCATCAATGCTGAAAAGGTAGCATTTATAGCAAACAGGCTAGGCTTGGTCAGACTTTATTCACAACCTGCTGACAGTAAGGCCAGCTCTCAACACGCCTGGATACTAAGAATTGCTCTCTGTGTAGTATAAACAGAATGGTAGGCCTCTGACCTGATGAGGCGACAGCTGCTCTAGAATTGAACAAACGTGGTAAATACGAAGTTTCCAGGGCATAAATAAGGGTTACATGTGAAAATGCAAAAAAGATTAATATTCATAATATGTGGATCATCGGAATTTAGAGTGACTTGTACCCCTGAATCGAATAAAAACTTAAGAAGAAAGATAGTTGCAAATAGACCACAAAGGATTAAGAAACTCTTTTTCATTCTTCATTCCTAAAGTCCTGATCTAGCAAATACTTTTCTCGAACCCGCCTAGCCTTATCTTTTTTTCTTTTCTGAATTTTTAAAATCTGTCTATTTGGAATTGATGCAGGGATCTTTGATTCGAAAATTTTACAAAGTAAATCTCGTGCTTTGTACCTATTCAAACCTTGAGTTCTGTAGATAGAGCACTTCACTTGTTCGCCTGTGGTCTTGTGAACTAACAATACTGCTGTAGATACCTTGTTCACGTTTTGACCACCTTTTCCTCCGGACCGAATAAACGTTTCCGTCAGGTCCGATTCGCGGATTCCTAAACTTTCCATCCGTTTTCGAAGTAACGAGTTCTTTTCTTCGGATACTGGAAAGCTCAAGGGCATTTGATTTTCAGCGAAAGAAAAACTTAGTCAAGAAATTTTTTCTAACGAGGAGATGAGGATTCAATTTCGAGAATGCGCTTTCTCAGATCTGATGCGATCTCATAATTTTCAATCTGGATGGCGTTGAATTTCTGAATGTAGAGGCTTACAAGTTCGTCACCTAATTTGCCAGGAACAACTAGAGCCTTCTTAAAATTATCGATGTCAAGATTGGGATGGTTGTTGTGGAAGTAGTCCACGATACGATCCATCTTTAACCGAGTAGCCTCTCTTGCGATTCCAGAAGTATTTCTAAACTCCAAAGAAAGACTAGCCAAGGCCTCCAATGGTTCGTTCGAAGCATCCAAATGATCAGGAATCGGATTACCTGGTTTTTTTTCTTTTGCCTTACAAAACTCAACATACCGCATAACCATAGCGTTGAACTGTTCCATTCGCTCTTGGATGTATTGATTTGCATTCTCCTTCTGTTCAGGCATTTGGAAATCGGGAAGTTGGACAACATCATACAGATGAATATTGTCCGAAAGTATTTTCATGAGCTCTTCTTTGGAGGCAAGAGCAACGGGAGGAAAGGTCACAACGGGAAAGTTGTCACCGATCTTTAAAAAACTCACGACCACATTGGAAGCAATGATTTTACCGCCAGGCGCAATAGGATTCTCTCCAAAAACATGGCAGTAGGCTATCAAGTTTCCCGTCGGGTTTGGTTTTGATCCACGTTCAAAATTCATAAGTTATACTATTAGACTACGAATTGCCCGTTAAGAAACAAGTGATTTTTAGTCTTCAAATAAAGATATCTGCTCTTCCAAATTTTTTGTAATGCTTGCATAGGCCGCAGAAAGAACGGCATTTTCACCGTCTAAAGTCGCGGGTTTCCCAGATTCCCCAGAGGTCATCACTTCCATAGTCAATGGTATGGACCCAAGTTCCGGAACGCCAACTTGTTTTGCCAACTTCTCACCTCCTCCTTTCGAAAATACATCCGTAACATGACCACATTTAGGACATGCAAATCCAGACATATTCTCAACAATACCGAGGATTGGTACTTTTACCTGTTTAAACATAGAAGCCGCCCTGCCCGCATCCAGAACTGCCACATCCTGCGGTGTGGTTACGATGACAGAGCCATCAAGGTCTATCAATTGCGCAAGAGAAAGCTGAACATCTCCAGTTCCTGGAGGAAGATCGATGAAAAGATAGTCCAATTCACCCCAAACTACGTCATATAAGAACTGTTCGATGGCTTTACCAAGCATTGGCCCGCGCCAAACAACTGGTTGGTCCTCTGTGACCAAAAAGGAAAAAGAAATCAATTTGATTCCATGTTTTTCGAGAGGATAAATTTTATCTTCTTCAGATTTAAGTGCAACACGACCACTAATCCCAAACATTTTTCCAAGTGATGGTCCATAAATATCTGCATCTAGAATGCCAACTTTTTTACCTTGTTTCACGAATGATGCGGCGAGGTTTGCTGTAACAGTAGACTTTCCAACCCCACCTTTTCCTGATCCAATCGCGATAACCTTTTTTACACCTAGGATTCTGTTGCCATCTTCCATTTTGAGATTTTGGTCGACTTCAAATTTAATTTTGACCTTACCTGCTCCTTCTAATTTGGATACAAGTTGTCTAGTCTGAGCTTCTAGTCCGATTTGCAATCGCCTGTCATTATTAGGTGTCTTTATTAAAATTTCTATGCCTTCGTCATTTGGAGTAACGGATGCAACCATACCGAGACTCACAATATCCTTTTTTAATTCAGGATGTTTGACCAACATAAGTTGGCGCTGTATATCTTTTAACTCTACTTTTTGATTTGCCATTCTATCCTTTAGACTACTCCATCCCCATCTTGGAAAAAGATAGGAGTCGTCTCACTAAATACATTATTTTTAAATTGAAAGCGTTTGAACTCAATTTTGTGCGAATGATTGGAATCTGCCGAAATATAAATTTCATGAAACCCACAATCATGCCCTCTATCGGAAAGCCTAGTGCTGGAGGCTGAATTTACAATGGAAAAAGGAATACGATCTCCGGGCAATTTTATCCAATTCGAGTGGGTATGACCGTGTAGATACACAATTGGCGGATGTGACTTTAATCTTTCTACAACTTCAGCGCGATTGGTGAGTTTATGTCCTTTGGATTCCACCTGGTTTCTAGGGTTCCAAATGGGGTGGTGACAAACGAGGATGTAATCTTTGGGTATTTGGGTAAAAGTCTCATCAAAAACGGATGGGTTGATATAACCGTTGGCCTTTGCAATTGGTAATGCAGAGTTGGAGTCCCAACCAACAAATGTTTTATCCCCTATCTGTTTTTTATAGAGATAAACTCCCTTGGAAGCTGATGTTCCCATCCAATTTGCAAAATACTTCTCGAAGAGTGGAACAGGAGATATGGATTTTTTTTGATAACGATCGTGATTTCCTGGAATCATAAAAGTTCGCTCATCCAGGATAGGATCTAAAATTTCTTTTGCATACTCAAACTCATCTGGGTGCGATACATTCGTCAAATCTCCTGATATAACTAAAGCATCATATTCTAAACTCTTTATATGTTTTACCAAAGTTTGAATCAAATGAATTGGATATTTTGACCTTCTTCTCAAACGATAGTTGAGGTAACCTATAATCGCTTTGCCCCTCAAAGAAAAATAGGGAATACGTTTGGGAAAGTGTAGGTCTGAAATATGGAGAATTCTCATTCTTGGATTTCTAAAACTCCTAATACCTCACCTTTTTTCACTATTGACCCTTTGGGAGTTAAAATGGATTTTAAAATTCCAGAATAAGGAGATTCAACAGGAAAGGCTGCCTTGTCCGTTACAAGTTCAATTACTTCATCCCCAATAGAAACCTGATCTCCTGGTGAGAAATTCCACTGAACGAGTTCTATTTTTTCTGTATCACCAAGGTCTGGAGTTTTGAGTAAAAATTCTTTCATGCCAATAAACTCTGTTTTGATTGGAAAACTGGTTTACAAATACCAGAAAATCCTGTTTTTTAACATAAAAGTTTAGCAAACCTCAATGGGAAACGAGAAAATCAAATATAAAGGTGGAGAAATCCTCCAAAACCTTCCAGAAATCCTACAAAAAGACTACTTTCATTTTGAGCTGAAAGGTCTTACCAAATCCACTCGTCATGTAATCAACGAGGTCGTTCAGGGCTTATTGGATCGAGTTGGGGCAAACCCACTCACAAGTTTTCACTTGTTCAGCGGACTTATGGAAGCTCTTTTAAATGCTGTTAAAGCAAACACCCGTTTTGTGATTTTCCAAGACGAACTTTTGACCAAACTCAAAAACTCAGGTCAGACCCCCGAAGAGGAAGCGGAAGAACTACTAGATGTAATCTTGGAGACTGAGCCTCTTCGGGATGCCATGCAAAGATACATCGTTCCAGATAAAATAAAAAAAGTCGTTCAAAAGATCTTAACTCTTTCTGATAAAAAGAAGGCAAAACGCGCTGAACTTACAGCCTCCGAAATTGAATTCCTAGATTTGGTTCGCCAAAAGACAAAAAAGTACAATCTTAAAATTTCCATGAAAATCGAAATTCGACCCAACTCTCTTTATATCCGCATTCGTAACGATAGCCCAATTATGGGAATGGACTTAAAAAGAATACAGAGCAGTCGCGACAGACATAAGGAATTGGCACGTGCGGGAAATTCGGGAGATTTCTTTCGACCTGACTTTTTGGATGAAAAGGAAAGTGCGGGATTTGGCATTGCAATGATTGATGAAGGATTTTACAATCTTGGTCTAGATCCTATGGAATGTTTTGATATCCAAACAAGTAAACATGCAAC
>JALOTI010000220.1 GCA_025457985.1 Leptospira sp. | reverse complement strand
ATGTACGAAAATTCTGAAAGATCCGAATCTTGGATCAATGATGGATTTGAATCTAAAACTTCGATAAAATCGGATTTTCGTTCTTTACTAACTTTTTTGAAAAATTCACGAAATGGAGTAGAGGAAATAAAAAGTTTACCTGAAAGGGGAACCGTTGAAGCTATAGCCTTGGCTACATCAGAAATTGATGGGCCCATAATATCTAAATGGTCCTCTCGAATATTTGTAATCACACCGATGTTAGACTGAATCATTTGGCTTTCGCTTGCCCACTGGTATTTTGGTTCCAATGCCATACATTCAATAACGATAACATTGGCTTTGGTTTTAGTAGCAATTTTTAAAACTTTTAACTGTTCAAGTATGGTTGGTTTGCCAAATCTTTCCACGGAAACCTCAGAACCATTAGGAAGTATCATCCTTGCCATACTTCCGGTAGTTTTAGCAAAAGCAGAAAAACCTCCTTCGGCAAGACCTGCACGAATCAACCTGGTAACGCTAGACTTTCCTCTCGTACCATTTACATGAATTCTGAAAGTAAAGCGGTTAACGTTTCTTTGGTGAAAGATATACTCCCAAAGTAAGTAAAAAAGCAACAAAAGGATTAAGATCAAAAATAGAATCGCATTGGGTTTCATTTAAGTTTTTCTTCGAATACACAATCCTTTCAAAGGAATGTCATATTTTTGTAACTGCCTTGCTGTAGTTTAGAGCCAAACCTTGGTTTCCTATGAGCATACGATATAAGTTTTTATTAATCCTGAGCGTAAGTCAAATCCTTCTTGTCATTGCACTCACTACAAGTTTTGCCTATTTATTACAATCGGTAAAGAATATTCCTCAGACACAGAGGGCTGAGGACCTCTCTCGGAATTTTCAGAGAGAATTAGAATTTAAGGAAGAGAAACTTCGACTCCTTTTAGAAGAGATTACTTTCAATCCAATTACTAAGTCGCTTTTAGAAAGGGGACTTTCGAATCGAACCATTCTCGCAGAAAATCTTCCTTATTTGCGAAAGATTATGGAACGTTATGGTCTTTCCCTTTTTGAAATTGGAGATCTCAAAGGAAATGTGATCTTTCGAGTACATCGTCCGAGTGATTTCGGAGACAATAAAATCAAACAGCCTATCATACAGAACGCGTTAGCTGGTCAAATTTCGGCAAGTTTAGAAGATGGACATAGTGGTCTTGGCTTTCGCCTTGCATCACCTTTGTTCGGCAAGGGAACAATTCAAATCGGGCAAGTAGTTGATGATAGATTTACGGAAACAATTTCAAAAGACAATCGTATCCACCTAGCAATTTTTTTGGATGGCAAACTTAGAACATCTGGATCTGATCTAATTCGTGGTTTTTTGTCTGAAAAGAAAGATGATTTAACAGATGGAAGCCGATTTTTGTTTCATGAAAAACCTTATTATTTAGTTCAAATTCCATATCATGGAAAACAAAACACTCTCAAAGACTTGGTCTTTTACGTTTTGATTGATGAAAACGAAGTAGAAGCAAAGACATTTAAGATTTGGGGATTTTTTATTTTTGCATCGATGATTTTATTCGGAGTAATCTTTTTAATTTCATTTATGTTTTCTAGGGATATGGTTGAGTCCATAAAACTTCTAACCTCCGCTATGATCGATTTAGATAAATGGCAACCAGAAACTCTACCTACGAATCGCAAAGATGAAATTGGACAAATGGGCAGAGTATTTGTCGAAATGAAAGAAGAACTTTCAGTTCACCAAAATCATCTAGAAGAACTTGTGGAACTTAGAACGAGAGAATTGAATGAAACTTTACTTGAAGTTCAAAAACTAAAAGAAAAACAAGATGGTGATTACTTTTTAACATCACTTCTCATCAAACCATTACGCGGAAGTTTTTCTAAGTCTGTTTCTGTTTCGATCAAAATTTTAGAAAGACAAATGAAAGAATTTTCCTTTCGTGGGAAACGATCGGAAATTGGAGGAGATTTGACCGTCTCCGACAGCATTACACTTGTAGGAAAAAGGTACACAGTTTTTCTGAATGCGGATGCCATGGGAAAATCCATACAAGGGGCTGGTGGAGCGCTCGTTATGGGAACCGTTTTCAAGTCTATTCTCACGAGAACGCAACGATTTCGATACATGCAAGATAAACATCCGGAAAGATGGCTCAAAGAGTGTTTCCAAGAAATCCACAATGTTTTTGTTAGTTTTGACGGGCATATGTTGCTCTCGTCAATTATGGGACTTGTCGACGAGGAAACAGGTACATTGTATTACATCAATGCCGAACACCCTTGGATAGTTTTGTACCGGGATGGGATTGCAAATTTCCTAGAAAAAGAGCATTCTTTACGAAAGATTGGTTTTACTGAAATGAGTGGGGACGAAGTAGTAATCCAAGTATATCCCATGAAACCTGGTGATGTTCTATTCATTGGTTCCGATGGACGAGATGACCTGCTTATTTCAAATACACTCGATGTCAGAGTGATCAACGATGATGAAAGTTTATTTCTAAAACATGTTCGTGAAGGAAAAGGAGACCTTGAAGAAATATATAAGTCCATGTTAACTACAGGCGAACTCACCGATGATATGAGTCTTCTCAGAATTGGCTTTTTAGAGGAAACGAATCTTAGCCAAAAAGAATCGAATAAAAATAAATCATACTATCAAAGATTAGGTGAAGGAATCCAGGCCTACAGAGAAGGTAATTGGGATAATGCAATTATCTCCTTAGAAGTTGCACTAGAAAGTGAACCAGAAGATTTATATTGTTTGCGTGAACTCTCCAAGCTCTATATGAAGTCCAAAAAATATGAGAAGGCCATTGATCTGGCGCATAGGTATTTAAAGTTAAATCCTGGAGACACAGATTTTTTATTTTACATAGCTTTTGCACATAAACAAAAAAGAGACTTTGAATTGGCGGAAGGTTTTTCTGAAAGACTTCGACTTAGAGATCCTAAAAATTTTAAAAATCTTCTTTTGTTAGCTGAAATTTTGATGCACCAAAACTTGGTGGAAAGAGCAGGTGAGGTTTTAAATTCCTTGGAAGAACAATATCCTGAGAATCCGAAGGTATTGAAATTAAGATCTTTCTGGAAAAAAATGAATGATACGGAACTTGCAGCTCAATAGTTAAAAACTATTCAGGGCCTCTTCGGTAGTTTCATAAATTTGAATTACTGAGGCTATCTTCGAAATCCGAAAGATCTGGCGTATCGTTTTAGAAACATTTACAATTCTAAGTCCGCCCCCAATATCTGCCAGCTTGTCGTTCAGAGACATGATGAGTCCAAAACCAGATGAGTCTACAAAATTGACTCCTCCCAAATCGAAGATGAATTTATGTTCTTTGTTTGCCGCTGATTCTCGGATTCTTTCTTTTAAAATTCCAGCATTTAACATATCTAAGTTGCCGAACAACTTCAGAACTATAATGCCATCAATTTTGGACTCTGTATATTCCATTGAATCGCTTTGAGGATAGCCAATTTTACCAATTGGTCAATCAGTTTAATTTACAAATTTATCCCATTTTTCTCGAACAGAAACGGTCCGGAGGATACGCCAGATCAGTTTAGAGCCATTTTCGGAGTTGGTCATAATTACGATCCCGTATCCTCTTTCCGCATTAAAAAGGGCTAGGGACTTATGTCCAGTAGTGTGCCCCCCGTGAAAGAAATATTCTGTCCTACCAGTTCGATTTAAAAAAAATCCATGGGCAACCAGGGCATGAACGGTCAGATTGGCGGCACTCATTTTTGGTTCCAAAAGATAACGTGCTGACTCTTCCGTCAAAAAATTGGATTTTCCTTGTCTCGCTTTCGCAACCTCGATGAACAGGTTCCCTATTTCTTCCGGTGTTGTCCAAAGTCCTCCCGAGGAGAGTTCTGGAGTTACGAATACCTTTTGAGGTAGAGGGTTGCCGAAAGTATCAAATCCCTCCAATCGATCCGCCGATTCATCTAAATTTTGTTGAAAGGTACTTCTTTTGAGTCCTAGAGGCCGGAACACCGTTTGGTCAATAAGAGTGGGAAAATTCAATTTTGTGATTTCAGTTAAAATCTCTTGAACGATACTGTAGCCTCCTCCCGAATAACGAGACTTAGTTCCTGGTTTGTAGTACAATTTTAAACCATTTGATTTGTTCTGGCTATTAATATCCTGAATATCTTTTAACTTCCGTTTGTTCCGATTGATAGGATCGTCCCAATTTCCTTTTTCTGTCAATCCACTTGTATGGGATAGTAGTAAGTCTAAATTTATATTAGGCTTTTTTTTGTTATGCGGAAGTTCAACTTTATATTTTTTTAGTTTGGGAGTCCAATTTGAATATAGATTTAATTTTCCTTCTTCCACCAAACGAAGTGTAGCTGTTGCAGTTACTGTTTTTGACAAAGATCCTGCTCGGAATAAAGTTTGATTGGATTTAGTACCATAGTTTTTTTTCCAACTAAGAGCATAGTTTCTATACACCGCAATCCCAAGTGATGGTACTTTTTCTAAGGCCATTAGATCTTCGATATAGATAGATTGATCATCCTCTTTCTTTGTTTTTGTGAAACTTAGTTTTTTGGCGTTGAAGATAATTTCCGTGATAGATGATTTGATTGAAGAAAGATCTCCTTTAGTTCCTCCAAAGGGATTTACAATGGTTATAAAGATTCGGCTGTTTAGGTCGTGGTAGTAAAAAT
>JALOTI010000219.1 GCA_025457985.1 Leptospira sp. | reverse complement strand
GCCACAGCCCAGATGCAACTCCCCTATGCAGTAGGGGGGGCCTCTCATCGTTTTCTACTGCTAATAAGAAGATTAAAAGAGCTACAGCTGCTAGAAATAAATAATGTTTTTTGTCTCATTTCGGAGCATCTCCGAAAGTCTTGTCACAGATCTACAAACACTTGCAGTGTGACAATCTGATTAAGGGAAGTGAAATACAGATTCGTTGGTTCCTCATTTCCTTGTACTTCTTGAAGGTCTACCCAACAGAGGATCAGAGAGTGGCTATGTTTGATGTGTTTGGTGTGGATGAAACATATAACGACCCTTACGCTTCAATGTAAACTCAATTACAACACGTTCCGTTTGACCTATCGTTACAACATCTGACCTTCCATCAGGAACTACACTTCCCAAGTTTTTAATAATATCGAACACTTGAGCATGAAGGTGAAAAGTCATAACAGGTTCCTTTTCCATCATATTTTGAATATAGAATCGAACTCGTTCGCCGACGGGAACTTTCATCGGATAACGATCGTAAATTCCAGCAACACCATTCCAAGTATAATAATCGTTTATTCCTCGATTCTTCGTATCCCAGGATGAAAATGTTAAAAAGAATTCATGCGCTGGTGTGCGACGAACTTGAGGATCAACAATAAGTCCACCGTACAATCCTTTGGATGTATGCAACATGAGAGGTGGTACATGACAATGGTATGGATGAAGACCTATCGGATCAGCGTCTAAATGATAGGTTCTTTCGCCAAATTCAGGAATCGGCTCCCAACCATCTTCATTTGGATCATGGTTTCCATGAAAGTGCAAGGAATGAGGCTCAGGACTTGAGTTCTTTACATGTATACGTAATTTATCTCCAAGATTCACTCTAAGAATTGGACCAGGCACCATACCATCAAATGTCCATCCAGGATAATTTACGTTATGCGCAATATTCAAACTTAAAGGAAAAATATTAAGAGAAAACTCTTTTGTTTTGCTTTTCCCATTTTGGTAACCAGGAGGAAAGTAAAATCGATTTGTGTAATCCTCTTTGATAAAAAAGGGAGGATGGGCCATACTACCGTAGGAATTCGTTCCTCTTAAACTGCCTCCCATCGCTACCGAGTTTTGGTACGAGTCCGCCCTCGGGGATGTTACAACCGATGTCATACCTTCGTTAGCTGGATATCCGTTTGAACTCGGCGAGCAGATATCCGCATTAGCTTCTGCTTTTCTTTGGGAACCAAAAAGAGCTCCCAAAAATCCGAAGAGCGCATAACCAGCTGTCGTTAAAAAATTTTTACGATCCATTTATTTCATTATTAACAACTGTCATCGGAATTAAAAATTTCCTCAGTCTTACTTGTTTAAATATGAAAACTAATACTCAAGATCCATACGAAGAGTAATATTCCAAAGCCACCACCAATAGCAAGTTTTTTGAACTGATTACTATACTCAGTCTTTTGAGTTAAAAAATAGATTGCTCCGCCGAAAACGGGAATCAATAAAATTACCGAAGACCAGAGAATGTAATAGTAGTTAGCTTTCTCTTCTGATTTGGAAAGATCATATAAGGCTAAAGGTGCCCATACGGTTGTTAAAACAAAAGGTAAGTAATAAGCATACGAACCAATGAAGTATGTCCAGAAATTGGGATTTGCAAAATGGTTTTCCATGGGAATCTCCTGTTCTATTAAGTTTCTACGACTGCTGTAATTGCATAGACGGCAAAAGCCAATATTGTAAAAAATAGTCCAATACCAAGCCCCACTACAGAATTTTTTACAATGGGCTTTATCTTGGATTCTTTGGAATACATGTATACCAACGCTCCTAAGAAGGGAAGAAGTAATATGATCCAAAAATAGGAATCCACGCGATTGCGTAGTATAGTTGCTCTATCGAGTAAGGACAATCCAGTCCATGCAACATAAATAGTAAAGGGAAGTAAAAATCCTATTATGTGAAAATACCAAGTTTTGAAAGTGGAAGGAAAATGAACGCGGAAACCAGAAGTTAACATTGGCTGAACCGCTTTCTCCCACTCTTCCTTTGTTAATTTTGGAAGTTCAGCTTTCTCAATTAAATACTTATGCGATTCAAAAACGTCGTGCGCTGGAATAACTGTATCAAAAGCTTCCTTTGGCATATTTATCATCTTAGGTGGAATCGGTTGGTTTTTATAAGACCCAAGTTCAAACTCCCGCAAGTTTGCTTGAACAAATAATGCGAGAAGTCCAATACTTGAGGATAAATCTCCAACATGTGGATAACGTAATCCTTCACAAGATTGAAAACTTTCCAAAAGTGGTGGACTTGATGCACCAAATCGATTTCCTTCAAAACAATTACCCACGCTCACAGGACCACTCAATGCAATGTCCCCTCTTCCTGAATGGTATACATCATTTTTCCTAACTTTGTTATTATTTGAAATCCAAATATTTTCATCTATATTTAAGGTTACAAGAATACCATAATTCTTGTGATTGAAGACAAGATTCTCTTCTACTATATTCTCCATTCCACCGAGAACTGCGATTCCATTTCCTATGGATGGATACTCCAACTTTTTACTTGGAGCATCCGTATTATTATTGTTATATACCAGATTCTTTTTAATGACGATTTGTTTTTGAGGAGGCAATAATTCCCTGTCCAAAGTGTTTGGACCAATTCCAAGCTGATTTTCTCTCCAAATCGAAGACAAAAGGTATAAATTTCCACTTGCATTTGTTCCAGAATAACCCAGAGCATTCTTTTCTGAAATAATATCATAGACTATCGCATTACAAGGATTACATTGTCCTACATAGAATCCAGAATCAGGAGAACCAGAGGCATATGAGTGCTCCATTAATCCGTCGACAGAATCAAATGCGTAGACACCATAATCTCCGTTATTGTATGCGGTGATGTAAGACCCACGGTATCCTTTGACACCCGTCCAATAGACTCCATTTAAAGTTGCATTTCGAGTCGTGATATTTTCGACAGCAACACCATCGGCACCAACAACCATGATACCGTTTCCTCTCAAAAACTCTCCGTCGATGATGGTTTCGTTTCGATCTTCGCCTCTAATGATCAAGGAAGGAGTTGTTACAATCACCTCTTCCTTATAGATTCCCTTAGCAATTAAAATCAAATCACCAGGTGATGCTGCATCTACGGCATTTTGAATTGTTGGGTATTGACTGGGAACCTTTCTAGTTACACCAGTCCATGTTTTAGAGATTTTAGATTTACTTATATTTGTTTGGTGATTGTAACTAGCTTCACCAATAACTGCAACACCAGTCATACCTACCTTTCCATCTGGGGAGGCATGAAACGAGCAAAAGTATGGGAAAACACCTTCTTCAGGAAAAAAAACATCTGTTTGATGACCGCGGAACATTGCCAAATTTCCAAAACTAGTTTCCGTTGACCAAACCTTTGTAGTGGAAATTGCATTATGTGGATTATTTCCTTCATTGACAAAACGAATCTTTCCACCTTTAAACGTACGTATTACCGGGGGGTGGAACGCATTGTCCATCATTGTGACATGGACAAAAGCCGACTTGGCTGGGTCTTCTCCACTACAGGACAAAATACCAAAAAGGGTAAAAGTCAATAAAATAGGAACAAAATGTATCTTCATATCCACACCCTAAAATGTGAGGAAATCCTCATATTTCGAGAATTTTACATCTTTAGTTAAAAAATGTCAAATTAGAAATTAGGATAGTGATAAAAAATATTGAAACAATACGTTTTTTAGTTCAGTAAGAATCCCAGCTCTTGTCTTCGCATTCCGCGTGTTTGTTATCACTTTGTAAGTCGAATCTACAATTTCTACAACAAGGCTCGCTATATAGAACGCTCGTTTTTTTTCGAGTTTAGGAAAAAAGCGAAGAATCACTCTATCAGCAAGGGATTTTGCAAATCTTTCATTACTTTCTCGATCTAAATCTCTAAGTTTTGGATTTGTGTACAAAACCGATTCAATCAAGTGATATCCTTTAACTGTTGCTAATGTTTCTAAATATATTGAAATCGTTTTTTCGAGAAATTTTTGATCAAATTTTTTGAACTTCTCCACTTCTCGGGTAATTTTATCGAAGAATTGATCATGTAAATTTAAGAAACAAAATTCAGCATGAGTATAAACGATAGATTCTTTGTTCGGAAAGTATTGGTAAATCGAACCAATTGGTATACCTGATCGAGCCGCGATTAAATCTGTATTTAATGCTTCATATCCAACCTCTCCCAATAGGTCAAAGGTACTTCCATTATCTTTTGGTATCTTTCGATAGATCGTTTTTGTTTTGGAATTTTTCTTAATCTAAACTTATCTTGCATTTCGAATCCTTCTCTACTCTACCAGCTTCCCGAACTTCCTCCACCTCCAAAACTTCCACCGCCACCGCTGAATCCTCCCGACCGAGAAAATCCACCACCGCTACTGCTACTTCGAAATCCACCACCACCGAAACTAAACTTTCTAATTTTTTTCATTCGTTTCCGTCCTTGCGGAATAACAAGGTGATAGATTTTGTATAGGCCAACTCCTACCGCATAGATCAGAAATACAGATGCACCAACATTAGCACCATGGAACGCTGTGGGAAAGATCGACCAAAAAGGAAATAGGAAAAAGTATACAAACCAACCTATAAAAGGAGCATGCATTGCGATGTAAGTAAATACAGATAATATGGCCAGA
>JALOTI010000218.1 GCA_025457985.1 Leptospira sp. | reverse complement strand
TCCACCGCAAACATAGCTGTATCAACTTTCTTTGCTAGACTTTGACTTTGTTCTGGAATGATAAAACAAGGAAAATCGTCAGTAATGATAAGAACCGCCTGTTCCGAAATTTCTTTCAAAAGACCTTTTGCGGGTTTCGATTTAGTCTCTACAAAAGGCCAGTAGACAACACCTAACTCATTTGCTCTTCGTTCATTTTCAATCATTCCCTCCAAGATGAATTTGTGAATCCTTCTAGAACTCCAAGGGTAATCTGACCGAAGACCTTCGTAAACAACCAATGGTTTATTGTATTTTTTGGCAAGATGGACCGCATAGTCGAATGAATGGTTGGAATCGAACCTACGATACGCTTGCATCCAATAGAGAATGTATTCCCTTGATTCTTGGATATCCTGTCCATTGAGTTTCCGAACTCTTTCTTTTAACATATTTGATTAGATCGAAATGAGAGACTAAATTGGCAGTCCGACGGTGGCGTTTGCAAAAATTCAGAGAATCCTTTCTCTCTCATGTCTGGCAAAGACTAAATCTGCATATATTTTAAATGAAATGCTTATTATTTGAACTTTTTGCTATGGTTATATGTATTTTTCTCGACTTTGATAAAATGGTAACAGTAAATAAATAAGCAGAATGAAAGGTTTCTAGGCAGAATCCTTCCTTTTTTGGTATTTTGTAAGTTTTTTTTTCGGTCGGGTACCATTCTTGCACACATTTATGCAAATATCATGGAAAGGATACATGGCAATATGAAAAATTATTTCAAAACTTTCGCCTTCCTGCTCCTGGTTGTTCCGATGTTCCTATTTGCAGATGAACCTGCGAAGGCTCCGGATCCAGCAGCAGAAACCGCAAACGCAATTGCAACTCTAACAGTTGGTCTCGATACCCTTTGGGTTCTCGTGGCAGGTATGTTGGTGTTCTTTATGAACGCTGGATTCGCCCTTGTGGAATCAGGATTTGCACAATCCAAAAACACTGTGAACATCCTCGCAAAAAACTTTGTTGTTTTTGCAGCGGCAACGTTCTCGTACTGGGCGATTGGATGGGGCCTTATGTTTGGAGACGGTAGTACACCGTATATGGCAACTGAGGGTCTATTTTTCCTTGGTGGAGCAGACAACTCTCCTGCCTTGGGTGATGACTATAAGGGTGTCTACAGTTCAATGAACTGGACCGGCGTCCCTTTACTTGCGAAATTTTTCTTCCAGTTGGTGTTTGCTGCAACTGCCGCAACCATAGTATCTGGAGCTGTAGCTGAGCGAGTTAAATTCCATTCCTTCCTTATTTTCTCATTTATACTTGTAGCTTTCTTTTACCCATTCACTGGTCACTGGGTATGGGGTGGCGGATGGCTTGCAGAGCTTGGTTTCCATGACTTTGCTGGATCTACCGTAGTACACTCCGTAGGCGGTTGGGCTGCTCTCGCGGGTGCAATTGTTCTCGGTGCTAGAAAAGGTAAATACCTTCCAGACGGTCGAATCAAACCAATCCTTGGTCACAATATGACATCTGCGGCTCTTGGAACTCTAATCCTCTGGCTCGGTTGGTTCGGATTTAACCCAGGTTCAACGATGGGTGTAGGTGATGGGTCCACTATGGCTCATGTTATCGTAACTACAAATATCTCTGCAGCGTTAGGAGCACTAGCTTCAACAATCACTGCATGGGTGATTCTAAAGAAACCAGACTTAGGTATGATCCTCAATGGAACACTTGCTGGTCTGGTTGGTATTACAGCACCTTGTGCGATTGTAAGCCCTGGTTCTGCTGCCATCATTGGTGCCGTTTCTGGAGTTCTTGTGGTCCTTTCGGTTCTATTCTTTGACAAAATCAAAATTGATGACCCAGTTGGTGCGACTTCTGTCCACTTAGTTTGCGGTATCTGGGGAACTTTAGCAGTTGCAATCTTCGGATATGCAGATTCTCCTGCTGGTGTAGATGTTCCATCTATCACAACGCAGTTGATTGGAATTTTGGCGATCGGTGGGTTTACGTTTGTAATCTCCTTCGTATTGTGGTATATATTGAAACTTGCCGGTGGTATCCGAGTGAGTGAAGAAGAAGAACTCAGTGGACTTGACCTCGGGGAACATGGTGCGGAAGCATACCCTGATTTCAGCATCCGAGCTCGTGGTTAAGGTATAGGAGCTAGTAAATTATGAAAATGATCATTGCAATCATCCAACCGCATAAACTTGAAGAAGTGAAAGCGGAACTTACAAAAAATGAAATCTACCGTCTAACGGTGTCAGATGTTCAAGGATACGGACAACAAAAAGGAAAAACCGAAGTGTTCCGTGGTCATGAGTACACCGTGAACTTGTTAAGAAAGGTGAGATTGGAAATCGCTGTCAACGATGAGTTCGTAAAGCCAACTGTGGATGCGATACTCAAAGCAGCAAAAAGCGGAGATGGAAAGATTGGAGATGGAAAAATCTTCATCATGCCTCTAGAGGAAGTCGTTCGAATTCGAACTGGCGAAAAAGGCAAAAACGCCATCTAAAACTTCCTTTAAACAAAGGAAAATCGGAAACGTGGGTAGGTTATTTAACCTGCCTCACGTTTTTTTCTTTCCCATCATCATTTTTGCAATATTAGACAGTGTTTCATTCCAGAGAATTTCTAATTCTTCGTTGAAATCTTTCCCAAGTGTTTTTCGCAAAACTGCAAGCAAACTGGGAGCGATGGAAGAAAATTCGTTTTTCTCTAGTCCAAGTTCGAGATGCATTTCCCCTAAATTTCCAAGTTCCTTTTCGATTTGTGAAAGGTTGCCCAATCGTTCTATAGTTTTTGCGACCATTGATACTAGTTTTTTTGCCTGAGAGTCCATATCTGTACTTTGGAAGAATTTTTGATACTCTGGTTTAGAATTAAAGAAGTGAGAGTAAAAATCCTTGGCCAGATTAGGATTTAATTCCAATGCTAAGTCCAAATTTCTTTGTAATTCTAAAATCGAATCCTTTTCTTTAAAGCCTAATACGGAGTATACGGACATCTTGTCCGACTTACCTCGCAATTTGGTAAATATTTTCTTATCTACTTGGATTTTATCTGAAATAAATTGATAGATCTCGTCAGAGATTAAAAATCTCGTACCGGTTTTTTTGTTCAATGCTTCAAGTCTTGAGGCCACATTGACTGTATCCCCAAGAACTGTTTGGGTTTTATGTTCTGAGTGTCCGATATCTCCATAAATTACACTACCCGCATGTAAACCAATTCGAATGTCAAATTCATGGTGAAACCGTTCTTTAACATAGGAATTGAATTTCTTCAATTGGTCAAAAATGCGAAAGCAAGATCGTAAGGCTTGGACAAACATTTCTTTTTTCGCATCTTCTAAACTGATTTCTTCCTTTTTTATCTTTTCTTTATTTAAAAAAAAGTAAGCTAATATTCCATCACCGATAAATTTATCAATAAACCCACCATTATTGAGAATAGGTTCACTCATCTCTTGAAAAAATCTATTTAACACAAATACGACGTCATAAGCTAGGCTGGACTCTGTAAAAGATGTAAATCCTTTTATGTCGAGGAAAAGAATCGCCGCATAACATTCTTCCCCAGTTTTTGAGCCTTTGGCTTCGGAAGTAACGGTTTTTAAGTCGGACTCATCCCTGATGATACGTTGAACCTCAATATCTCCATAAACTTCAGTTTGGCACGAAAGGCGAATTTCGTTGGGCCATCCCTTTCTTTCTGCGATGGTTTTCTCTCTTTCATTTCTTTCACTGAGATGGTTGAGTCCACCTACAACAAAAACTCGACAAGTGGTGCATCGTGCATTGCCACCACAGAGATGATAGAGCGGAAAATCATTCGAGATTGCTGTTTCTAGTATTGTGTCTCCAGAGTTTTTAGTTTTTAAGGTTTTCTTTTCTGGTTCTAAAAAAGAGAGATCAAACATGATTACCTACCTGTTTTCGACTTTTATGTTTTGGCATCTAATCAATCCGAGTTAAATACGGGAGAAAGGCTTCGCCAATAAAAAAAATCTTCTACTCAGTTTTTCTGCTTACCAATTGTCGTTTTTATAACTACAATCCGATTAAATAAATTAAAAAAACTAATTGACTTAGTTTTAAAAACTAATTGACTTAGTTTTAAAAACTAATTGACTTAGTTTTAAAAACTAATAGCATTAGTTTTACTATGGAAATAAAAAAACTTCGATCAGAAATTTCTATTTTTGGATATAAATTTCTACTTTCTTTTCCCATCTTGATTCTACTTTCCTTTGTTTTATATGACGGCTTGGTCGCAACTCCCATCCAAAACTCGAGTCTCTCTGAGCAACAAATGAATCGTCCAAGTGAAGAACCAAGGGAAAAGCCAAAAGCTGAATTCTTTCAGACAAATGAGGGAAAGGTATCGTATACGGTTCTTGGTCAGGGGGATCGGATCTTCATTTTGCTCCCAGGTTTGGGTGATTTAAAAGAAAACTACGAACCCTTAGCAAAACTTTTGGCAAACAATGGTAAGGTGTATACGTTCGATTTGCGGGGATTAGGTGGATCGGATGTAAATTTTTCCGGTTATGGACCAAAAGAAGTAGCAGAGGACATTATTTCTTTTATCGAAGAAAAAAAAATACAATCGGTCTATATCATTGCCAATTCTATGACGGCGGCTTCTGCGATTTTTATTAAAAGTAAACTTCCCGAAAGAGTTTCGGGACTAGCTTTATCTGGACCTTTTGTTCGAGATGGGGAG
>JALOTI010000217.1 GCA_025457985.1 Leptospira sp. | reverse complement strand
CATCGATAGAAACCTTAACTCCAAAATCTGAAAGATATCGAAAGGCCTCAATACTCTTCTCGGGGTTTTCCATAATGGAACTTTCAGTCAATTCTAGCTCAATCTCTTCTGGATTGATTTCGAAAGTCACTATTGTTTGATGAACTTTATAAGACCAGTTACTACGTGTTAACTGTTTTCCACTTACATTGATACTGACTGCAAAATTTGGAAGATCCTCCTTTTCCCATTCTTTTTTCAGTTTGCAAGTTTGCTCAAGGACCCAATCACCTAATCTTTCAATGATACCGGAATCTTCCGCAACTGGTATAAAATCGGAAGGAGGGACCCATCCACGTTCAGGATGTTTCCAACGAATGAGTGCTTCGGCTCCGCATACCTTGTTTGTGAGGGTTGAAATTTTAGGTTGGAAGAATAAAACTAATTCCCCATTTTGAATCGCCTTACGCAATGAGTTTTCAATGTACAATCTCTTCTCAGAACGTAGTATCAATTCGTTTGTAAAGAATCTAAAGTTATTTCTACCCAACTCTTTCGCTTTATACATCGCCATATCAGCATTTTTAAGTAATTCAAGCGTAGTATTTCCATCGTTCGGCGAGAGGGCTATACCCATACTAATTGTAGTATATAAATCTCTACCCATAATATGAAATGGCTGGCTGAGTATATCTAATACTTTCTGAGCAAACTCAGCGGCTGCACTTTTATTTGCTACCCCGAGTTTTAAAATCGCATACTCATCCCCTCCGAATCGGGCAACAACATGAGTTTCGCTCATTACTCTTTTAAGCCTAGATGCAACCATTTGTAGGAGGATATCCCCTTTCGTATGTCCCAAACTTTCGTTTATAAATTTAAAATTATCTATATCAAAAAAATAACAGGCAATCAATGAATCTGAAGTGCTTTGGTTCTTGAGCGCTTGTGTCGCTTGGTCCACAAATAGAGTACGGTTTGCAAGTCCCGTTAATGAATCGTAATAAGCAAGATATGAAATTCGTTCTTCCGAAAGTTTTCGTTCTGTAATATCAATCCCATAACTAATTACTCTTTTTTTGTTGGATTTGGAATCAGCTATAGGAATGTACTTACGTAGCAGGTATTTTTTATTTTCTTCATGGTCTTGGATCAATTCTTCAAATTGTACTATTTCATTCTTATTTAAAGCATTCTCCAGGTTCTGTTTTCGTTTTTCTGCAAAATCAGTTTCGTATCCCAATTTATCTGCTAGATCAGAGTCAGTCTTGTGTTCCAGCCATTTACGGATCTCTCGATTAGAAACAAAAACAGGATTGGAATACTCATATTTGAAATTTGAATCTAACACAGATATGTCGGAGTCGATATTATCCAAAATAAATTCATAAAATTTCTTTTGTTCTCTTACTTTCTCTTCTGCTTCTTTCCTTTCTGTGATGTCTCGATAAGTAGCCCAAATTGCCATTTTTCCATTTACGGGGAACAGTCGAAATGTGGACTCAGTAGGTATTAGGCCACCGGATTTTGTACGTATATATCCAGTTTCTAACATATTTCCTTGGAATGCATCTTCTTCATCTATTGGTGCTGGTGGAAGGATAATGGAAAAATCTTTTCCAATCATTTCCTCTCTTGTATAACCCAATGCTATCGTTATTTGTCTATTGACGTTGATGATGAGTTTAGAAGATGGATCTACTTGAAGAAGCATATCGAGTGATTCTTCAAAAACATTCTCCAAAACTACTACCTGACCACGAAGCGAATCATAATGAATGGAATGATTCATATCGTCAATGATCCGCTCTGCATAATTTACCATCAAATTGAGCAGGGAAAATGAATAAGTGCCCTTAGTTAAATGAAGGTGAGTTGGATGGGCAAATTGGTCCATTTCACTTTTTGTAAGTTCATTATCGGAGAGAAGCAAATACGGCGTTTCCGCATAGATATCTAAAATTGTTTTTTGTTTGGTCAGTATGTTCGAATCGTTCCAAATCAAAAAAATAGCAGGTTCAGAGTCTGGGGGAAACGTCAATGCACTAAGGTCATCGAATATTAAAAGTTTACAATTAACTAATTGACTTATATCACGTTCTAAAACTGTAAAAAAATCCGATTCTTTCTTTTCGAGATAGATACGTACGGATTTTAAAGACATAACCTAAGTATAATAGACGAAGGATATTTCAGGTTACAATATATTTTTTGCCCCTGGCGACTTGCAAACCAGGAGGAAGGACTGTTTCAGGATTATGTCTTCTCTATATTTTTTTTTGAAGAGCCCAATTTTTGAAGAATGGCAGCAGTCCAATAAATTGAGATTGATTCTCATTCCTTTAAAAAAATATTGGTGTTAGGTAAGGTAAGATGACTCAAAACAACCAACTTAGAAAATTTTCAGCCCTAATCTTGATTTCTGCATTTGCTCTTCTTTTTGCCGGTTGCGAAAAGAAGGAAAAAGACAATACTAATGAATTATTGCTCGTTGGACTAGCTACCGCAGTAAATATGCCAGGGGATTGCAGAATTGCAGCTGGATCTAGAACTCTAAACACGTTTACAACTGAATTTACGGGAACAACTGGAACAATCACGAGAACGGGCTCTATTCCCTTTACTACGCACCAAACGGCTGCGCTAAAACTTGCGGGAAGAACAGCAGGCTCGTCTGTCAGAATCAGTGGTGGAAAAGCATTTTTGATAGCGTATCGAGCTGACTCTTGCCCCGTAACGGCAGACCAAGCTGTGACTGCCTCTACAACTCCATCCGTTACATTTACGAATGCAACTTCGAGCGATAGTCAGTTTAGAAACTCCTATGAGATTACAACAGACCCAGCAACGATCACATTCCCTACTGCTGGGAATTATTATGTGCTGATCTATGCTATTCCAGAACGAGGACAATCAGCATTGCTTACATTCGGAACTCCATAAGTAGGTTACTTCTAAAAAAGTATGAGAAAAAAACTCCTCCTTCTAAGTATATGCCTGTCCAGTTTATTTTGTGCCAGACAGAATGCATCCATCACAGAAGAGGAGTTGGTTGTAAACCAGCTACTCAGTAATATCATCAATGCAGGGAATCCCAATGCCCTAGATAAAATTGTATTTTCGAGGTCGCAAGCAGACGGCAGTTTTATCACTCAAATAAATGCTACAAATCTCGATTTCTACATTTATTTCCAATTTGAAGGGAATCGCCAGATTCCTTTTTCCGATAAAGATGGACGAACTTGGGATGTTGCTTTCAATCGTTATAAGTTGGCAACGAATTCAGGAGAAACCAATCGATTTGGTTCTGGTGGTGCTTGTAAAAGCAATCGCGGATCCGTTGCTGATGCGAGTTCTGTTACTCCTGAAAACCAAAACTGTCCTTCAGGTAATTTTATTACCGATCGAAACGCAACAACCACAGGGATCGGTGGAGTTGGAGCTACATTTATTGGCAACCCTCTATTAACGGATTGGTTCAACTATGAAATCGGCTCTCTAACAACTAAAGGTGAAATTTATATCATCCGTGCAGGAACTGGTAATTCTCACTATGCAATGAGAATGGAAAATTACTACAGTGATGCAGGAACTTCAGGGTATCCAACAATTAGATGGAAAAAACTTCCCTAAGTAAACTTCAAAGAATGCAACTAAGATCTTGGACCACAAGTTTTATCTTTGTCCTTTGTTCCGTTAGCATTCCAATCAAACATGTATATTCGCAAGCAAAGGAACCTAACAAACGTCCATCCAAAGAGGATCAAAAATCTAAACCTACGGAAGAGAAAGGGAAACAAGAAACTAAGCCTCAACTAACGGAAGATACCAAGCCTACAAAAACAGAAGAAATAAAAAATGAATTAGAAAATCCTGAGACTTCGTCCGAAGAATTAAATCGATTCAAAGACCTTGATGACAAATCAGGAATTGTAGTAACAGGCTCACGCGGAGAAAGACGGCTTAAAGACTCCACTGTTGCAACAGAAGTCATTTCAAAAAAAAGAATCGAACAAACGGGCGCAAGAAACGTTGCAGAGGTTCTAGACACTCAGCTTGGAATCAATGTATCTCCATTTTTTGGGGGATCCCAAATTCAAATGTTAGGTTTGGATTCTAAATATGTTCTATTTTTGGTGGATGGCCAAAGAGTTGTAGGAAGACTCAATAATACTGTCGATTTAACAAGATTTAAGGTTCAAAACATAGAACGTATTGAAATAGTTAAAGGAAGTTCCTCAGCCCTTTACGGAGCAGACGCCATCGGTGGTGTGATAAATATTATCACCAAACAGGCGGAAAAACCAGAACACTACCAATTCCGGACTACATATGGAAACGGAAGGCAAACTCAATTCGGAACTCAGGGCGAAAAGAATATGATTGCCGATGTAGGATTTCGGAATTCTATAATGGCAACAAACTTTTTTGGTGGTTTTAACCAATCAGCTGCCTATGACTTAGATCCAAAAACTCCAGCTACTACGGGAAATGCTTTTTCTGACTCGAATGTTGGTGGGAATATTACCTTTAATCCAGATGGCGCTTTAAAAGTAAAAACAGGTATTAATTACCTAAACAGAAAGCAACAAGGTATCGACTCACGACCAACAGGTGGTGTTTTTGATCGAACCAATGATACCAATGATTTTATGGGAATTGGTGCTGAGTACTGAAGTACGTTTGGATGACGATTCACGATGTTCTTATTAATTTTCAGTAGTTATGAATATTTTGTTATTTTGATT
>JALOTI010000216.1 GCA_025457985.1 Leptospira sp. | reverse complement strand
CTTTTTTTGCTAAAGAAAAAAGAGGAGTCATATTATCATTTTCGTATATTCTGAATCCTAATCTATCTATTCCGATAATATCTTTACCAGAGCGATTTCTAACACGCGTATATACATGAATATCTGGAAAGTTAGAAGTGTCAACTGACTCAATTTTAAGGTCCATATTGGTATACAGAAGATTTTTCTGAGTAAATAAGTCGATTCTGTGCCTTGCATAATCAACGAAATATAGATTTCCAGTTTTGTCGATATTAGTCGCAAACGGCCGAGTAAGAATCCTATAAATTCCTTTTTTATCCCTGAAATTAGGTATTGTTTTCCATTCCCCAAGATTTAAGGAATAGGTCCAAATCCCTGAAATTTCATCCGAAAGATACATTTGATTTTCTAAAATTCGGATGCTTCGCAGTTTGTTCCATTCCTGTTTTTGAATTCTTTGCGTAACATTTCCGTCTTGATCAAATACTAAAATCCGTTTGTTGTCCTTATCAATAACATACAACAATTGATCATGGAAAGTTAAACCTGATGGATTCCTGATACGATCGTTTCCCGTGCCAGTTATCTCTAGTTCAAACTTACCTTTTTCATCGAATTTTTGGATTCTATTGTTTCCCGAATCAGAGACATATAAATTTCCAGAAGAATCAAAACATAGACCAGCAGGCCCACGAAATTTTCCTAACTCGCTTCCGGGTCCACCAATTGAATATAAAAAACTCCCTTTTTCATCAAACACCTGTATCTCATCCCGCACATAATCTGCGGAAAATAACTTATGGTTGTAATAAGCTAACGAGACAGGCTTTTCAATCTTTCGGGTGATTCCCCCTCGAAAATTAGATATGGGAGTTCCTTCTGCATTAAACTTTATAATATTCGAACTTCCAATTGCGCTGACATAACTATTGTTATCATCATCAAAAACGATATCGGTGGGATTCCTGAAGCGATATCCTCTTTGTTCGTCCCCATCAATCGTTTTAAAAAAGACTCTCTCTTTTCCCGAAGTGCCACCAGCTATAGATAGGCGCAGGGCTTCCATTTTGTTTTGTATGATTAGATTATTTTTTACGTTAGATGAGAGTGTTTCCAACTCATCAAGGGCTTCCTCCCATTCGCCTAGCAAATAATAGGTTCCTGCAAGCTCATATCTGGCTAAGTGGAAATTCTTTTTGAGATTGATAGCCTTTTGAAATCTTTCCTTAGCCGCGGAATACTGCCTAAGGTTTTTATAGACTAAACCCCGTTTAAATTCCTCCTTGGCTGGTTCTTCCACCAACATAAAATTGGGAAAGTCCAACGACAAAATTTGGGTCGAGAGAAATAGAAAGAGTAGTAATGCAGGCTTTCTCAAAAGCTCCCCCTAAGCCACTATCTAATGGGACATAATGCCAAAGTCAAGACCTTCCTTGGGAAAGCTTGACAATTCCTTCTTTATTCTCGACAGATTCCCTCTTTTTCCGAGGATGGAAAAGCATTTATGTCCCTTGAAATCATCGAAAAAGAGGTAAAACGGCGGAAGACCTTTGCCATCATCGCGCACCCAGATGCGGGGAAAACTACGCTTACTGAGAAATTACTTCTGTACGGAGGTGCGATCCAACTTGCCGGTGCCGTAAAAGCCAAGAAGGAAGGGCGATCAGCGACATCTGACTGGATGGCGATGGAGAAGGAACGGGGAATATCAATTACATCTGCCGCTTTGCAGTTTGAATATAAAGAAAATATACTCAATCTCTTGGATACGCCAGGGCACGAAGATTTTTCTGAAGATACATATCGAACTCTTATGGCTGCTGACACGGCTGTGATGGTTTTGGATGCAGGAAAAGGTGTAGAGCCTCAAACAATCAAACTATTCCGTGTTTGTCGCGATCGGGGAATTCCCATCATTACATTTATCAATAAGATGGATCGTCCAACGAAGGATTTGTATGCACTGCTGGATGAAATAGAAAAGGTATTAGGAATTAAGGCTGTTCCAGATGTCTGGCCTCTGGGTACTGGTTTCGATTTTAAAGGTGTGTATGATCTTCGCGAAAGACAGTTGTTTGTTTTTGATAGAACTCCTGGAGGAAAACAGAAGGCTGGCTTTCGGGTTGCAGGTCCGAACGATCCCGAATTGGATTCTCAGTTCGATTCTGAAATCTTAAAAAATTTTAGGGAACAGATTGATCTCGTGGAAAACGGAATTGGTTCGGTCGACAAAAGTATGTTCCTTGCTGGTCAGGAGACTCCCGTTTATTTCGGTTCGGCGGTTAATAACTTTGGAATTGATTTGTTTCTGAATAAATTTTTGGAGTTGGCGCCAGGACCCGATCACATTCCACTCCGAGATGGAAATTATCTGGATCCCGTCAATGCACCGTTCAGTGCTTTTGTTTTTAAAGTTCAGGCAAACATGAATAAGGCGCATAGGGATCGAATTGCATTTTTAAGAATTTGTTCTGGGGTTTTTGAAAGAGGTTTGAACGTAAATCACAATCGACTCGACAAACCAGTCAAACTCTCCTCTTCTTTCGCATTTTTTGGGCAAGATAGAAACACGGTGGATCTCGCTTATCCTGGAGATATCATTGGGCTCGTGAATCCAGGTACATTCAAAATAGGTGATATACTTTCAAGTGGGCAAGCGCCTTTACTTCGGCCGCTTCCGAGTTTCGCTCCAGAGCTATTTGCAACGATTTCCTGTAAAGATACAATACAGCTAAAATCCTTTAAAAAAGGACTAGATCAATTGGCTGAAGAAGGTATTTTGCACCTTTTCACTTCACGGACGATAGGTGGTGGAGTCCCGATCATTGGAGCCATGGGAAAACTTCAGTTTGAAGTATTTCAAAGGCGATTAAAAGATGAATACGGAGCAGATACCAACCTGTATATATTGCCTTATGGTATTTCTAGATGGATACGTATGGAAGATAAGCCAATGGTTCCATCCTCAGCCAATCTTGTGGAAGACATGTTTGGAAATGCTGCTTTACTGTTTGATACGGAATGGGATATGAACTATTTTTCAAAAAACAATGAAGCTATTACTTTACTCGATTCACCACCACTTTTAGATTGATTCCTTTAAAATCAAATCACGTCGATCCCCATCCAAGTAACATCATCTGCGTACGTTGCGCCTGCACCGAAGGTCTTTAGTTTAAGTTCTAATTCTGATTTAACAAGCGAAAGGTGTTTGTCTCTTAAAGAGAAAAAAAATCGTTCTAAGTCTCCTTCCGCGAGGTTTACATATTTTTGGTTTTTAATATCTCTTAGTCCATCAGTAAAGAGAAGAAATCGATCACCCCTTTGGATGGGATACTCTAAAATCTTATATTCATATGAGGGAATCATACCTAACATTGGATTTAATTTTTCGGGACAAAAAATCAAATTCTGAGTATAATACAACATTCCAGGATGTCCGGCATTTCCATAATGAACCTTCATAGAATCAAAATCAAAGATCAAAAACATAAATGGAACAAAGGCATATGACTTTGGAAGATTGGAACTAACACCATCGTTCATCTTTTTTAAAATTAAACTAGGATCTTGTGTTTCCTTTAGTATTTGATGGAACATAACACGAACAACTGTCATCATCATTGCAGCTTGGATCCCGTGACCTATTATATCACCGATTGCAAATATAGTTCTATTTTCATCTAATTGTAAAAAATCATAATAATCCCCTCCAACTTGTAGAAGAGGGGCGTAATAAACTTCATAGTCGAGCCCCTTTGGAAAAATTGGTTTCTGAGGGAGATATCTTTTTTGGAGATCTCTCGCATAATCCATTTCTTTTAAAAATTCTAAACGTCTACCTGTTGTGTCTTCTAGTATTACCAATGCACCTCTCGCAAATTTCTTTTGCCCTGATAGATGCCAAAGGTGAATTGTAATTTCGATTAGATATACATGATTGTCTTTATCGTAGAATTCAATTTCTTCCTTTTTGCCTTTGGGAAATTGTAATTCCATAGTATTATTATTATTTAATATTTGTTTCACTTCTAGGCTGACCATTTCGAGTAAGTCTCTTTGGTCACGATAGAGCGAATGAATTTTAACAGATTCCGTCAAACTCGGATTTATGAGTAAAATCTTCCCAAAGGAATCAAATAAAATTGCAGCATTTGGGAACTCCTTTAATAGGAGTTGTAATGTTTCTTTCGAATCGTTTTCCCTTTTTGCAATTATACCGGAAAGGATAAGTGAAATGAAAATTATAGCCAGAAAAAAATACAAATTGTTCTCTAAGTCAATGAGTATAGGATTTAATACCAATTGTTTAGGACTGACTAAAAATAATTGAAGTGGAAGGCCATAAAGTGGAAAACTTACAACAAAATAGTCAATTTCTGATTTTGTAATTTCCTTCATCGATGCAATATGCGATTTGGACTGTAGGAAAGATAATGAAATTTCTTTCCAATCATTCGATACTTCAAATTCATCTTCTATAAATCCTGAAATTCCAAAAGATCCGTCTGTGTTCATCAAAAAAAGACCCTCGTTTGGATCACTTAGTATCGAATCCAAAAGATCATCTTCCAAAAATTCGGATGAATATAGATAGTATTCATTTTCATAGAGAACTAGTATGAATGTCTTTTTAGTTCCATCAATAAAACATTCATGAAGCCTGAGGTAACTTTCTGAATTTGTTTTTGGAAGGGAACCAGGGCATTTGCTTTCGATTTCACTAATTTTATCTGTTTTATAAACTAT
>JALOTI010000215.1 GCA_025457985.1 Leptospira sp. | reverse complement strand
TCTTAAAAAAAAAGAGCAGATTATTATTTTATTGAATCGGCGAGGTTACAATCCATTTATTTTCAACAAAAATACGAAAGAGTTTATACACTGCCCAAATTGTTCGACAACCTTGTGTTATCATAAGGAAGGAGTGGTCCGGTGTCATCTCTGTGGATTTAAAACAAATCTCCAAAAAATTAAAAGCGAACAAGGCGAGGATATTGATTTATTTGGTGTTGGAACCCAAAAGTTAGAAGAGACACTACTTGAGTCATTCCCACAGGCAAGAATTGAAAGGTTAGATCAAGACAGCACAAAGAATAAAGAAATCACAAAACAGGCATTAGAGAAATTAGAATCGGGGGAGATTGATATACTGACGGGAACTCAAATGATTGCGAAAGGTCTAGACTTTGCGAATGTCACTCTGGTCGGTATCATCAATGCCAATCACGGACTTGGGATTCCAGATTTCCGTTCCACAGAACGTACTTTTGCCTTACTTTCGCAAGTATCTGGAAGGGCTGGGCGAGCAGAAAAGAAAGGGGAGGTGGTACTCCAATCGAGTGATCCTAGCCATCCCGTTATACAAATGGCAATGGAGCAGAATTATGAATCTTATTTTGATTGGGAAATCAATTACAGAAAGGAACTAGGTTACCCCCCATTTCAAAGATTGGCACGATTGGTATTCCGTTCTAAATATGATGAAAAGGCCGCTAAACAAGCAGTAGCTTATTGTGATTTACTACGCAGTAACCCAAAATACAATCCGTCCTCGATTTCCATCCTCGGACCCGCACAATGTAGCTTCTTTAAAATAGATACAAATTATAGATACCATATTCTTTTAAAATCGAATGATGTGAGTTTGGTTCATGATTTACTTTCTAGTACAAAGGAAATATTTAAGAGAGATAATAGTTGTTATATTGAGTATGATTTTGATCCTATTGATCTTGTTTAAGGAAAGATAATGTCGATAAAAATTGGTTTTTTTGGTTCTCCAATTCATTCTAAGAATCTCTTAGAAGATTTAGTTTCCAGTGGATTTTCTATTTCTTTTGTTGTTACAAATATAGATAAACCTGTAGGCAGAAAACAAATCCTCACGGAAACACCTGTGAAAGAGTTTGCAAAACTCAAAGGAATCCCCGTTCTCCAATCGGAAAGACTACGAACGGACCAAACCATTCAAGAAGAAATCTTAAAACAGGAAGCCGATATCCATCTCGTCTATGCTTATGGCTCCATCATACCAGATCGAGTCTTCTTGGCACCTAAACATAAAAGTATCAACTTACATGGAAGCCTTTTGCCAAAATACCGAGGTGCTTCCCCCGTACAATCAGCCATTTTAAATGGAGATAAAACATCTGGATTTTCCATTCAATACATTGCAACAGAAGTTGACTCGGGCGATTTGATCCACAGTCAGACGATTGAAATCCTATCGAACGATACAACGGAAAGTTTTCTTCAAAAGATAACTGTAGAAGGTGGTTTGGTTTTAAAAAATCTACTGGAAGGATTGGAGAAAACTGGTACTCTTCCGAGGGCCATTCCTCAAGATCATAGCCAAGCAACCCATTGTAAAAAGATGAGATCGGAAAATCGACCAATCAATTGGGCAAACACCCGAGACCAGATACACAACCAAATTCGTGCCTTGTTCCCTGACCCACTTGCCACAACAGAATTTCGAGGGAAACGATTGGTGCTCCTTTCTTCTTTTTTACCGACAGAGGAGGAAACAAAAGTTGATGTCAGCTCTTTGCCAAGTGGTTCCTTTTTTCTCCTGGGTAAAAAAAGACTTTTCTCGGTCTGTGGAGACGGAAACCTGCTTGGTATAGAGAGTTTGGTTCCTGAAGGGAAAAAACCAATGAAGGGTTTTGAATTCTTCAATGGAGCTCGTGTGAATGCTGGGGAAACTTTTACGTGAAAGAAAAATTTTGGAAGATTTTACCTTATAGTGGTTATGTGCTTTTTATTGGAATGGGGTTACTTGTATTCTTTGTAAGCGCATTTTTGGTGGTCGTTGTCCGAACCAAAGAAGACCAAAAGGTAGTTATGCCCGCGGTAGTGGGAAAAAATTATATTGAAGTACACAATGAGCTACAAAGGCTTCAGCTCAAAGTTCGATTGGAAACCCAACGAATTCCCGAAAAAACTGATGGGATCGTTCTCGCGCAATCGATTGCATCTGGAAAAGAGGTAGAAGCTGGTTCAAAAATCTATCTCACGGTAAATATTGGATTTGATCGAGTCACAGTCCCTGATGTGAAAGGACAGGATTTAAAGCGAGCAAAGGCCATTCTAGAAAAGGTCCTTTCTGGTGAGGTTTATGTACCTTTGCAAATAGGTGCTATCACGTATGTTCCCGCGGTTGGTGATGAACCTCCCGATACTGTTATCGATCAGATTCCACTTCCTGGAAAAGAAACAAGTTCTGGCGAAAAGATATACCTCTTAGTAACGGAATCTCCAAACGAGAAAGCGGTGGGCGCAAAGGATTCCCAATCTTTTGATGGCAGTTCTTTAAAAGGAATGCCCACACCATTTGTTGTGGATGCCCTCCAAAGAAAAAAAATTCCATATAGGATCAAATCTATCCAAAAACCAGTGTTTCGCGAAGAATCTGGTCTTGTATCGAATGTGGAATTAAAACAGGCGGGAGCGGAGATTACTGCATTCTTCTTACAATCTTCTGAATCCTTAAAATACGACTATGAGCTCCTGAGTTATGAAATTGATGACGATGATATCTATTCGGCTTCACTCAAATACATAGATCCTAAAGATAATTTAGAAAAGGAAAAAGAGATTTTGACCTCTCAAAAGTTCAAAGAAGATGAAATGGTCTACTTTATGATCTACCGCGGAGAAAAAACCAAACTAAGCTTAGTTGGGAAAGATACGGGAACAGCAAAGACCTGGAAAGTGGAGGGAAAGTATTGATGAAAATATCAGCATCCATACTTGCCGCCAAGTTAACATCCTTGGCTACCGAGCTACCCACATACAAACCAGAGAATATTGACCTGATCCATATTGATGTAATGGACGGTAATTTTGTTCCGCAGATTTCTTTCGGCGAAGCATTCACAAAGGAAGTAAAATCGCATACACAGATTCCGTTGGATGTCCACCTTATGGTTCAAAATCCGGAACTCCATGTACCAAAGTATTTTGATCTAAATCCCTATTGCATCACCTTTCATGTGGAAACGACAAATTTTTCGGTACGGCTTGCAGAAGAGATTCGTAAACAAGGAATTCGGGTAGGTGTTTCTCTAAACCCTCAAACTCCGCCCGAGTCTATTTCTATGCTACTGCCGTATTTAGATCTGGTTTTGCTTATGACAGTAGATCCAGGCTTTTATGGGCAATCCTTTGTAAAATCAGGATTCGAAAAGATTGAAACCATCCGCAAAATGACAAAGCCATACGGCATAGAGCTTGAAGTTGATGGTGGCGTGAATGAGTCGAATATGGCTAGACTGTCTGAACTTGGGGTCGATATTACCGTTGTGGGTTCTGGACTGTATAAAACTGGGAATCCGAACGAACAGGGCAAAAAATTAAAGGAACTGGCAAAATCAAAGGGAACTCCCTCTTGACAGAAGGGGGTTATTTTTAAAACCTGCTACAAAAGAGGTATTTTTCCTTGGTAAAATTAAGATTACAAAGAACGGGAACCAAAGCAGATCCCCACTACCGAATCGTTGCGGCGGACATTCGGTCCCCAAGAGACGGTCGATTCATTGAAGCTATTGGCCACTTCCACCCGGCGTCTACTGCAGTTCAAAAATCTAATTTCAATGAAGAGAAGACTCTCTCTTGGTTGAAAAAAGGTGCACAACCGACTGATACAGTTTTAGCCCTTCTTAAAAAAGACGGAATCTGGGCGAAACATAAAGGTTAGTATGGATTCACTCGTTCGCTACATAGTCACATCCTTAGTGGATCAGCCAGACCAAGTGAACGTAACACTCGTTCCTGGTGAGGAAGAGAACATCATTGAACTCCGAGTTGCTGGAAAAGATTTGGGAAAAGTAATAGGTAAAAATGGAAGGATTGCAAAATCACTCCGTACTGTATTACAAGCAGCCGGTACCAAACAAGGTAAAAATTACACCTTAGAAATTGTCGACTAAAGCAAGTTTTGTGAAAGTGGGAGGTTTTGGAACCTCTCATGGAATCAAGGGACTTATTAAGGTTTACTCGGATGGGGAGACCCTAGCTTCGTTAACAACACCATTTCACTGTTTGGTCCCAAAATCCAAGGATTCTACTTCCTTCCAAAAAATAAAAATCGAATCTTTCAAAAAAAATGGGAACCATTTCCTAGCCAAAATTGAAGGATTTGAAACCCCAGAAACTGTCATTGTTTTCCGAAACAAATCGATCTTCCTAAACGAAGAAGAACTTCCTCCGCTAAAGGAAGGTGAGGTATACACCAAAGATTTGATAGGACTGATTGCCATTTCCTTTGAAACGAAAGACCGAATTGGATACACGGTTTCTGAGATTTTAGATAATCCGGCTCACCCAATCCTCGTTTTGACATCTGATATTGATGGGCAGGGAAACCTCATGGTCCCTTTTTTAAACCAATTTCTAGGAGATTGGGACTTACAAACAAAAACGATCGAGGTTAAGAATTGGGAGCAATGGTTTGAAGTTTAACTTCATCACTCTCTTTCCAGAAAGGATACAGTCCTACTTTTCTTCTGGTATCCCAGGTAAGGCTGTAGAAAGATCCTTTTTAGAAATCAATACTTTACAACTCC
>JALOTI010000004.1 GCA_025457985.1 Leptospira sp. | reverse complement strand
AGTCTTAACTTATAATGTTCTTTTCTGAATTTTAGAAGTGGGTCAAACGATTTTTTTTGAATCCTTTCTGACGGGAACGTTCCCGACGTTTTTTAGTCGATTATTGAACGTTAAAAACGTTTTTTTGAAAATTTTTTCTTAAGCCTCCTCCATCTCCGCCTTTTTTCGATATACTTCCAAAATTGCTGTAAACAAAATCACTCCACCTCCAAGCCATATACGATCCGGGGGGATCTCTCCTAATATAAACCATGCCGCCAAACTTCCATAAATTGGACTTAAAGTCGATAGTGTCCCCGCTGTTGTAACGGTTAGCTGAGACATACTGCGAATCCAAATCGTATGAGCAAGGGCTGTAAAAATACCCGCAAGTAGAATTTGGTAGAGTAGATACTTTGGTTCGGAAAGCATTTCAAAAAGCCCTTCCGAAAAAGGCAATACAACGATGACCGTTGCCAAAAGTTGAGTAAATAGGATCTGCGAACTTGGGTAATGAAGGTGCATTTCTTTCGTAAGAATATTTCTAAGTGCATACAAAACTGCCGAACAAATGCCCCAGACTACTCCCATAAATATAGAATTTTCTTTTGAAAACTCAGGAACGATTAAAAATACACCAAACAGAGAAAAGACGGTCAAAAAAACTGCAAACAAACTAGGTCGTTTTCCAGAGTAAAGTGGCTCAAGCACCGCAGAGAATACAGGATAGGTAAAAAGAGAAAGCATTCCGACTGCAACAGTTGAAACTTGGATCGAGTGAAAATAGGTCACCCAGTGGATTCCAAACAAAATTCCAATTCCGAATACCTTCCAAAAATCTCCTTGGGTTTGGTACAAGATAGATTTACCCCGAAGGAGGAGAAATCCACCTAATACAAGTATGCCCAAAGAAGCCCTTCCCGAAATGATGGTAGGAGCTGAAAAAGGCAAAAGTTTGGCAAACAAAGTCACATTCCCCATGATGAGGATGGACAAGTTCAACTCAATAAGAGATCTTAGGAAACTGGGCGAGGAGGATTTCACTCAACCAAACTATGCTTCTACCCCTAAAAACTTGGCGATAGATTTTCTGTCCTTTTCCAAACTATGTTTGTGAATCTCCTCAATGGCCTTTTCCACAATGGGAGAGACAAAAAGAAGAGACGAACTCACTTCCACATCATAGGACCGCTCCGATTCGCCTGCTCCTTTTTCAGAATACCGGCTCTTCCCTTTGATCGTAAAGACATTGTCTTTGCCAGGCGGGGCAATCTTAAACTCGTGGGTGTTCGTAGTTATATCGAATGTTGAATCCTCTAACAAAGACAGGTCAGAAAGTACAGCAGAAAGTACTGCGGGCATCGAACCCTCCAAACTTACCTTCCGTTTTTGTTTGATGATATTTCCCTCTTTTGTTTCTTCCACAAGAGTTACATTCTTTAGGTCAGGGAACTGGTCTAGGTGTTTGTACCTCTCTTCTCTTGCGTGAAGGAGTTTTTCCAAAGAAACGGGGAACGTATGAGTTACTTGGTATTTCACTATTTTTTCTTACCTTTTTTTTTCGGTGCTGGCTTTGCTTTTTTAGGTTTTGCTTTTGTTACTTTCTTTTTAGTAGGTTTGGGTTTGGCTGCCTTTGTTTTTTTGCCTGCAGGCTTTCCGGTTGCTTTTGGTTTTGCCACCTTTTTCTTTGCGGCTTTTTTGGGACTAGATTTTTTGGGTGCAGGCTTCGCTTGGGCTGGTGTCGCTTTTGGTTTAGCAGGTTTAGCAGAATTTTTAGGAGCCGCCGCTTTGGCTGTGTTTTGCGAAGAAAGTGCTACCTCTGCGAGTAGACCATCATCTTCCCAGAAGAAAACTTGGTCAGCAGGAGTCGATTGTTCCATTGCCATTGCCTGAGCCTCTAACAATGAGTTGTTGGACTCATTAAAGTTTGCTAATTTTTGGAAAAGCATATTGATCTTTGGTTCCTGGAACTTCCCTCGGATTTTTGCGTAAAAATTTCTAGCATCTTCACCTTCCCGAATGGCAAGTTCGATCGCTCTCTTTTCATCTGCATTCACTTCGGCAGACTTATTTCGATCCAATTTGTCCATCATCTTTTGGATTGTTGAGCTATGGAACTTTTCGATTTCAGAAAGTTGTTTGAGGTTGGGTAACTCTTTCCCCTCAGCAGACTTATAAACATCTTTAATAAATTTAATATGCTCATCGCCATCTAACGCAAGTTGGCTGAAAAGCTCCCTGACTTGTCCTTCGGGTAGTTCTTCAGAGAGTTTCAAATAGAATTCAAAACACTTTACTTCGTGTGCAATGGCAGCGGCAACAGCCTCGATAAATGTAGTTTTTTTGAGCGATTTCATAATGGATTCCTTTTCAAAAGCCAATGTAATGTTACTGATATGTTAGCGAACGATCAAGTATTTTTCAAGTTAGGATCTCTTCCGTTTTAGTTGCCAAATAGATGAGAGCTTGTGCTAGATAATATGTAATCATGATGGAAAGAGAGGCAATCTCCCGATCCATCTCGGGATTTAAAAACATAGAATAGGCAATGATTGAATCCGAAGCTATAAAAATCACTGCACCTAAAAGTCCTAATACGAAGGGTTTCGTGTTGGAATTTCTGGAAGCGGCACGCCATCCCATAAGGCAAATAGCCGAAACGTAAACCAAAACTGGAATCAGAAGTGGTCCAAGCTTAGGCGCAAGGAAATAAAAGAAGGAGGCGCCGAAGATAAGGAAGGGCAAAAACAAAATGGGCTTCCATTCAGATCGAATACTGAATGCATAGGAATACAAAAGTTGGGCTATGAGGAAGGACCCTAGTCCCGGAACAAAGTACTTCCCACCAGGGAGTGCCAGAAATGCATCACCAAATAGGGAAAAAACAAGCCCAACGCCAACCCATTTGCCTCGTTTCGAAAGTAGAGATACATGGCGAAACAAAGAAATAATCAAAATCAGAATCGGAATGATCTTAGAAGGAAGGTAGATATAACTCTCTCGTGGGGTGGTAACAATCACAAGGAGATGGACGAATGAGTAGATAGTGAATAAAACGAGTTCTTTTGCCATAATTCTTACTTTACATACAGCCTTACTTAGTTTTTTTTAAAAGAGAACCTGTAAGTGAACTATAATTTATGAAACCATTACGCACTTTGTCTATTCTTTTATTGGTCTGTATGTTTTGGACCCAGACCAGTTTGTCCGCAAGAGAAGTTCCCTCTGGTGGTGAAATGCTCATCGACTTATTAGTTGCAAGGCCTATGGGCCTGGCCGGGACCGTACTCGGGACGGCAGCCTTCATCGTGGCTTCGCCCTTTACACTACTTTCAGGCACGTTTATCCAATCCGGAAAACGCCTCGTCGTCTACCCAGCCAGATTTACCTTCACACGAGGGTTAGGCGACTTTCCAGGATATATGGAAGAATACCAGATCGTAGAGGATTAATTTGAACGAAACACTATTCAGCGAGTTTGCAGAAGTCTCCAAAGAAACCTGGAGAGAATTGATCCTTAAGGATCTGAAGGGGGCTAACTTCGAGAAGGTACAATGGGATACCGAAGAAGGATTTACTCTCGAACCATTCTATACGAAAGAAGATTTGGGTGACCTACCCCAGGTTCCGAGAAACCAATCTTCCTGGAAGATTACTGATGAGATTCTAAGTCCTTCCGAAATTAATCCTTCTTTAGCGGGAGGGGCTGATGCTCTTTACATAGTTTCACACAAGGAAGGAAAAGAAACCTACGGACTTTCCATCGGTACAAACGAGGAACTTATCAAAGAATTAGAAGAGATCCCAAAAGAGATTCCGATCATTCTTTCTCTTGCAAATAGAACACCCGATTTTGCCGAGGGCCTTCGGAAGTTAAATGATTCGCATAACCATGTTTATACGGACTATGACCCATATGGAACTCTTTTACTTTGTGGAGAATTGGGCAGTAAAAAAGAAGATCTCAATTCTAATTTTGCAAAACTTGTAAACTCGAAGGGGATTCATTCGATTGCTGTACACGGCTACTATCTTCGGGATGCAGGTGCAACCATTGGCCAGGAATTGGCATTTTCCCTTTCTTGGGGAGTGGACTATTTAAACCGGCTTTTGGATTTGGGACTCAGCTTAAAAGAAGCAAACGATTCCCTTTGGTTTTTTATGGGAGTGGGCTCCAATTATTTTTTTGAAATTGCGAAACTCAGCGCACATCGGATTCTATGGGCAGAAATCCTAAATGCCTACGAACCAGGGTTTGGCGACGAAAACCCTACTACGATTTTTTCCAGAACCTCTGAATTCCAGTACACAGCCTATGATCCCTACGTAAATATGTTACGTGGGACAACTGCCGCAATGTCGGCGGTTTTAGGTGGATCGGATTTTGTCCAAGTATTGCCATTTGACCATAACTACTCGGAAAAACAAGAGTTGGGAAAGAGGATCGCAAGAAACTCCCAACTTTTACTAAGAAGTGAGTCCTTTTTTGACAAAGTGGAGGACCCCTCTAAAGGTTCTTACTATTTAGAAACACTGACCAAAAATCTGATCACTTCCGTTTGGGAAAAATTTCAAACTTTAGAAAAAGACGGTGGATTCTTTGCAGGGATCCAATCTGGCAAAGTACAAGATGAAATTGGTGCCACAGCTTCTAAAAAAAGATCGGCTCTCGCTTCCAAAAAAGAAATCCTTCTCGGTACCAACCAATACCCACTCCCTACTGAAAGGCATCCGGAATTGAGTACATCCTTAGAGCATACGAAAAAACTTTTAGAGTTTGGAAGCCCTACAGAATACAAACGGATCACTCCCCTCAGACTCTCCTACGAATTTGACCGATTGCGCCAGTTGACCGACGAGCAGATTGCATCGGGGAAAAAAGCTCCGAAAGTGTTTTTACTCACGATTGGTGACCTGACCATGCGGAAGGCACGTGCTAGTTTTTCGGCCAATTTTATTGGATGCCTTGGCTACGAAATCCAAGACAATTTAGGATTTGCAAACATCCAAGAAGGTGTTTCAAAAGCTAAAGAATTTGGAGCGGATATTGTTGTTCTTTGCTCTTCAGATGAAGAATATGCTAACCTCTTACAGCCGTTTAGCGAAGAAATGAAGGCAAAACTTCCCAATGCTTGGAAGATCCTCGCTGGTTACCCAAAGGATCTTATCCAGAAAGCAGAATCACTCGGGATCGATGATTTCATTCATATGAAACGTAATACCATTGAATTTATGGAAAAAGCCCAATCAAAATGGATCGGCAAATCATGACACGACCTAATCTCGCTACTCACAAACTTTCATTTGGCAAAACCAAGGCCCAAACCAAATCCCTATCTCTTTGGCAAACGGCTGAAGGAATATCCATTCAATCTAGATATGGGAAGGAGGACTTGGAGGGATTGGAACATTTAGGATTTGCAGCCGGAATTCCACCCTTTCTTCGAGGACCCTACTCCACCATGTATGTAAACAAACCGTGGACGGTGCGCCAGTACGCAGGTTTTTCTACGGCTGAGGAGTCCAATGCCTTTTACCGTAGAAACCTTGCAGCAGGACAAAAGGGACTTTCCGTTGCATTTGACCTTGCAACGCATAGAGGTTATGACTCTGACCACGAACGTGTGGTAGGTGATGTTGGGAAGGCTGGTGTTGCCATTGATTCTGTTTTGGATATGAAGATCTTATTTGATCAAATTCCACTGGACCAGATGTCCGTCTCGATGACGATGAATGGGGCTGTGATTCCTGTTCTTGCCTTCTACATTGTCGCTGCAGAAGAACAGGGAGTATCCCAAGATAAACTTTCGGGAACCATTCAAAACGATATCCTAAAAGAGTTTATGGTGCGAAATACATATATCTACCCACCAAAACACTCGATGAAAATCATTGCAGATATCTTTGGATATACTTCCAAACATATGCCCAAGTTTAATTCGATCTCGATTTCGGGATACCATATGCAAGAAGCTGGTGCCACCGCCGATCTAGAGTTAGCCTATACACTGGCAGATGGTTGGGAATACATCAAAACGGGAATCGCATCTGGTCTCAGTGTAGATGAGTTTGCCCCAAGGCTCTCTTTCTTTTGGGCGATCGGCATGAACCATTTTATGGAAATCGCAAAGATGCGCGCAGGTAGACTTTTATGGGCAAAGATTGTAAACCAGTTCCAGCCCAAATCAAACAAGTCCTTGGCACTCCGAACCCACTGCCAAACCTCAGGATGGTCCCTCACCGAACAGGATCCTTTTAATAATGTGGGAAGAACTTGTATTGAAGCCATGGCTGCAGCTCTTGGCCATACACAATCCTTACACACAAATGCTTTGGATGAGGCAATTGCGCTCCCCACTGATTTTTCTGCTCGGATCGCAAGAAACACTCAGATCTATATCCAAGAAGAAACCAATATCCACCGTGTGATCGATCCTTGGGCAGGAAGTTTTTATGTAGAAAAACTCACCCACGATTTGGTTCATAAAGCATGGAACCTTATTCTCGAAGTACAAAAATTAGGCGGAATGGCGGAAGCAATTGAAACCGGAATTCCAAAAATGCGAATTGAAGAAGCCGCCGCGAGAAAACAAGCTCGGATCGATTCAGGAAAGGATGTTATTGTTGGAGTCAACAAATACCGGTTAGCAAAAGAAGCTCCGCTTGATATTTTAGATATCGATAACACTGCCGTTCGGGAAGCTCAGATCAAACGCCTAAACCAAATGAAAAAAGACCGTGATTCCTCGGCCGTTGAAGCCGCGTTAAACGCAATTACCAAATCTGCAGAAACAGGACAAGGGAATCTATTGGAGCTTGCAGTAGATGCAGCAAGGAAAAGAGCCTCTCTTGGCGAAATCTCGTATGCTATGGAAAAGGTATTTGGGAGGTATAAGGCTGTGATTAGATCTATCTCAGGTGTGTATTCCTCAGAAATTTCGGAAGATCCAGGTTATAAGGAAGCCCGATCGCTTGCAGATGAGTTTGCAAAACTAGAAGGTAGACGACCCCGGATCATGGTAGCCAAAATGGGCCAAGATGGCCATGACCGCGGTGCAAAAGTAATCTCGACAAGTTTTGCCGATATGGGCTTTGACGTTGATATCGGGCCTCTCTTTCAAACACCAGCAGAAGTTGCAAAACAAGTTGTTGAAAACGATGCACATATCTTAGGCGTATCCTCACTTGCTGCGGGGCACAAAACACTTGTTCCGCAAGTAATCGAAGAGCTTCGTAAACTTGGTGCCGAAGATGTGTTAGTTGTTGTCGGAGGAGTAATACCTGCTCAGGACTATGACTTTCTCTACAAATCGGGAGCAACGGCTATTTTTGGACCTGGAACTGTGATATCTGAGGCTGCAAAACAGATCCTCAATATTCTTTTGGGAGAAAGAAGAGCCGCCTAACTAAAAATGCCGGAAGAACAATCGCATCAAAACCCGGATACCGAAGGTTCTTCAAAATCCGATATTGAAAAAAGGATTCCTGGGTCTGCCCTCTCCGTAAACCCAGGGGTTGCTGATGCTCCTTCCATTTCGCCGTACATCCGCGATCAGAGAAAAACTCTCTCCAAAAAGGAAGTAAACCCAGAAGAGTTGGCAAAGGGAATTCGTAGTGGAAACCGCACTGCCCTTTCCAAAGCCATCACTCTAGTCGAAAGCAATTTGGATTCACATAACGATACCGCGCAAGCGATCCTTGCAAATCTAATGCCCGAAGTAGGAAAGTCGATTCGAATTGGTATAACAGGTGTTCCTGGTGTTGGTAAATCTACCTTTATCGAAAGTTTTGGTCGATTTTTGATTGAACGAGGCAAAAAAGTAGCGGTCCTGGCCATTGATCCAAGTAGCCAAAGGACACATGGTTCCATTCTTGGTGATAAAACCCGAATGGAAGAACTTTCCAAATCTGAGTTTGCATTCATCAGACCATCACCTAGCAGTGGTTCTCTTGGTGGCGTTGCCAGAAAAACAAGAGAGACTATGTATCTATGTGAGGCCGCAGGCTTTGATGTGGTTATCATTGAGACTGTAGGAGTTGGCCAATCCGAAACCCAGGTGCATTCCATGGTGGACTTTTTTTTACTGCTTATGCTTGCAGGTGCTGGTGACGAACTTCAAGGTATCAAACGTGGAATTATGGAAATGGCTGATCTAATTGCAATAAATAAGGCAGATGGTTCGAATGAACCGTTTTCACTAAAAGCAAAAATCGAATATGAATCTGCTCTCCATCTTTTCCCGGCTCCCGATTCTAAGTGGACACCACGTGCAATCACCTGTAGTGGTTTAGGTGGGAAAGGAATAGAGGATATTTGGAATTTAATTTTGGATTATGAAGTAGCAACGAAAAAAAACGGGTACTTTGATACTAATAGAAAAGCTCAAACTAAAACTTGGTTTGAAGAAACCTTAAAGGAAGCAATACTTGATAGATTTTATAAAAAACCAGGCAAACTAGAACAGATACAACAAGGAGAGAGTCGACTGATTGAAGGTCACTCAACTCTATTGAAAGAAGTTAAACAGTTGCTAGCCGAATAGGGTTACACTTCCAATCGGGCTATATGCTCCAAGAGTAAATTTTTATCTGCCTCGAATATTTGGTTAAACTCGAGACCAACTTCATAGTAGGCGCCGTCTGAAAATTCTTCGAGTCGAACCACCTTTGCCTTGGGGTAAAGTACGTATTTAACATCAGGGAATCTAAGCTCAAGCTCCAGTCGTGTTCCCAAAGGCATCGGCTCTTTTGTGCGGAACAGCAAACCCCCTTCCGATAGATCTTGGGATTCACCTTCTCCTCTATCGTTGGGAACGTACTGCGCTGACCCGGACCCAGATTGGATTACCCGGTATGCGAGTTGCACTTTTTCTGAGATACGTTTGTAGATTCGGCGTTCGCTAGACATGATAGCTAGAGAACTCCGAATTCCATGTTTGGGCAAGTGTAAAATATGGGATTAAAAAATTCCCAAAAAGCAAATTATGGCCCCTCCAGATCTTCCTTGCGGATTTCATAGTCCGGTCGGAAGGCACCTTCCAATTTTTCTCGAATTCTATCAATGTATCCGAAAACAGCTGGAACCACAATCAAGGTGATGAGTGTGGATAGTATTAAACCTCCGATAATGGCAATCCCCATAGCCGTTCTTGATTTAGAAGCCTCACCGATTCCTAAAGCAATTGGTAGGGTCCCCGCAATCATCGCAAGAGATGTCATCAGAATGGGCCTTAATCGCTTACTTCCCGCATCAAAAATTGCTTGGTCCCTAGTCATACCTAACTCTCGCATAGCAAGGATTGCATGATCAACTAATAGAATGGAATTCTTTGCAACAAGACCCATAAGAAGTATGAGTCCAATCATACTAAAAAGATTCAACATTTCACCGGTAAGGGCAAGTGCAAAAAATGCCCCTGAAATTGCCGGTGGGATGGCAAATAAAATAGTAATCGGAGTGATAAAGGACTCATAAAGAGAAGCTAACACGAGATAGATAAAGATTAAAGCCATACCAAAAGCTAATATAATATTTTGTATTAGTTCTTTAAAATCTTCAGACTGTCCGACAAAAGAATAAGTAATCCCAGGCGGCGGGGGGAGTTTTTCTTTTAGGATTTTTAGGGCGGAATCAGATGCTGATGCAATGGCACCACCAGGTGATAGGTTTGCATTAATCGGAACAACTCGGGAACGATCCTCCCGTATTATTCTTGCGGGTGAAGAATTTTCCTTACCAATCGCAATTGCATTCAGAGGTATCAAACGATTTTGAATGTTGGGAACTCTAGTTTCATTAAAGGAATCCCTTAAGTTTCTTTGATTTTCCTTCAACCGAAGGCGTACATCATATTCAATTCCATTCTCTAAAAATTTAGCAACTTCGCCACCCTCAATATGATATCGTAATTCGGCTCCCATAACACCTGCCACTACGCCGACTGTCTGCATTTTATTTCGATCGGGGATCACTTGGAATTCTGGTTTTCCAGTTCTAAAATTGGTATCAACATCAGTTAAATCGGGAATCTTTCGAAGTTCTTCCATAACAGAAACGGAGTAAGCTTCTAATTCTTTTAAATTTTCGCCTTTTAGGTTTAGATTGAATGGATACTGAACTCCGCCACCAACTGCTGAATAGTCATTTACCTTTGGCCTTGCTCCTGGATATTTTTTTAACATATCGCGGATCTCATCCTTTATCTCTGCAGTTGAGCGTTTACGATACTCTGACGGAAGGAGAGAAACTGCTACAGTTGCGATATTCGACTCTCCATCATTATTGCCGACAACCGTTGCTAAAAGGTCCAATTCGGGTACAAAGGATATCAGATCATTTTGGATAGCAGACACAGTTTCAAAAGTACCATTTAACGAGGTACCAGGTGTCATTTCTATATTGACCATAAACTCGCCTTGGTCGTTCGCAGGTAAAAAGGTCTTTTTTACGAATCCCAAAGAAAGGATACTTAGAATTAAAGTTAAGAACGTAATCAGGATAACTGCCCAAGGTTTTTTTAGGGCAAATTGCATAACAATAGCGTACATTTTGTCCAAAAAAGACTGAAATCGGTCAAAGGTTCTTAGAACAAGATTCTTCTTTTTATGAATATCATTTTTCCCGGCGAAATAAGCTGATAACATAGGTGCCACAGTTAATCCATCAAAGGTTGAAATGATCATCGCAAATACGACGGTCAGTCCAAACTGCTTAAAAAACTGCCCAACAATACCAGATAGAAAACCGATTGGTAAAAAAACAGCGATCACTGTAAGAGAAGTTCCAATTACGGCTAGGGTAACTTCCTCAGTTCCTTTGCGCGCAGCAACGATAACGGACTCACCCTCCTCCAATTTACGAAAAATATTCTCCCGAACTACAATTGCATCATCAACTAACAATCCTACTGCAAGTGAAAGAGCAAGTAAGGTCATCACATTCATAGTAAAACCCATGGCATACATGATGATAAAGGCACCAAGAAGAGAGTTTGGAAGTGCCATCCCAGTTATAAGAGTTGATCTTACATTTCCTAAAAACAAATAAACAACGAGAACCGCAAGTAAGATCCCAAGTATAATTGCAATTGTAACATCCTCAATATTTGCGCGAATCCATCTAGATCCATCTCGTATCAATATGATTTTAGGATTACCTTTATAGTCTTTAATCGTTTCGTTTATAGAATTGATCTTACCTAAAATTCCATCGGCGACTTCGACGGTATTGGAGCCAGATTGTTTGTAAACATCAAGAAAGAGTGCCTTCTTTTGAACCCTTTCCTTTTTAGGTGGATCATACTTGAATAAAAGTTTTCCTATAAGTGAAGGTTCTTCATGCTCTTCCTCGGAAATGGGTGCATACAACATACCCAGAGTTTGGCGGTCTTCTAAACCATCCTTGACTTCACCTAAATCGCGGACAAGAACTCCTCTGCCAAATTCTCCACCGAAAGATACAACCGTATTTTGGATTTGCGAAAGAGAGTCATATTTTGCAACAGTTCGGAAGGATGTTTCTTTTTCCTGACCTTCTACCTTACCTGCCGGGATGTTAACTCCTGAATTTTTGATCTGATTTGCTATGGCTAAAGCTGGAACCTGGTAGCTATTAATTTTATTTCGATCCAGTTCTATATGTATTTCCCGCCGTGCACCTCCGATAATTTTTACGGCCCCAACATTGTTTACTTGTTCGAGTTTCGGCTTAATTCTTTCTTTTGCGAGGTCATAGAGCTCAGCTTCAGGTAAATCAGCAAATACTGATATTCGTAAAATTGGTTGATCAGATGGATCAAATCGCTGGACTAAGGGTTCCTTCGCTGCATCGGGGAATAGAGGCCTTGTGCGAGCAGTTTTATCGCGAACTTGTTGCTCCGCATATTTAATGTCAGTCGTTAAACTAAACTCTGCAAAAACAAGTGAGATACCCTCTTGGTTTCGAGATGTTATTCTCTTTAGCCCCGAAATGGAACTAAGCTCTTCTTCCAAAGGCTTAGAAATCGAAGTTTCAATCTCTTCTGGACCTGCTCCCGGATAAACAGTCGAAACAACGACAAAAGGAATATTGATATCTGGAAATAGATCAACTCCTATTCGTTTGAGAGAAACATATCCTGTAATCACCATTATGATCACAAGGGAAGAAATAAAAATCGGGCGTTTGATCGAAAAAGAAGCTATACTCATTAAAATACTTACTCATGGAGCAATTTGTACTCCTGCAAACATGCAGTTCCCGTGCTCTCTCTGTAAGTAGATAATAATGTTGACTTAGCGTTCAACATTTTTGTTCTAATTTCAAATTTTTCTTCAACAAAACTATCAGGGCAAGTATCACTTAATAAGAGAACAGAATCAAACTTTGTCCAATCCTTCCAATGGTATTTGTTATCATTCCTCACTAATCCCAACTTGTACGTTTTTAACTTCATCGCCAGATCAAAATCTGAAGCAATCAACCGGCCTTTTGTTTGGTATTTTTCTTCAAAATGGAATGCATTGATTAAAACATACTTTTTATCAGATACAAGCTGTTCGGAAATTTCCCGCGCCGGATCAAAAATTGTTTTATCCATTCCACGATAGCAGAACATCTTCTTTTCAAAGAATTGATTGTTGAAAATTCCTTGTTCAAAAAATCCATTAACTGAAACGAAGAGAATGCTGACTCCAATTGCAAATCCAGCTGCAATCGTTTCAAGATTTGATTTTGCATATTCTAAAAGTCGCAAGTTCCAGATAAAAAAAACAGCCCCCATTGAAGGTAAAAATTGTAATACATGTCTTGGTTGTTTATTTCCAGTAGTTAATTCCAATATAAGCAATTGCAAAAAAAGAACCAAACTTGCTGCAAAAAGTGGATCTTTCATTTTTTTTGATATCGATACTTTAGATCTTAGTAAAAAGTAAAGAAGCGACACGATGGAAAAAATGACTAATGCGCGGAATCCCCAAACAAAATCAAATACACCTGGTACGGATACATTTTGTCCAGGTTCTGTCCAAAGTGTCAGGAAAAAACTCCGAGTGTATGCATTAACTATCATTTGTGCATCAATTAGAGCGTTGACACGGTCAGGGTTAAGAAATAACCAAACAAAAGCAGGGAAAATGGCAAACTTCCAGAGCACGATTACGGTCCTTGGAAAGATTTCTTTCATTTGATTTCGTTTGCGGTAGAAGAAAATCGAAACATCAACAAACAATAAAAATGTGATCGCAAACATAAATTGTTTGAATCCTTTTTGATTGAGGTTTATTGAAGAAAAAAGACGTAAAACTGGCAAAGATAAAACCATCAAAAACACAAAGCCAAGATAAAATATCCGCGCCCCTTTTAAGTAGATCTTTAAAAGAATTTGCGAAGCGCTCCAATATTTATTGGGGTTTCTTACAATCTCATAAAAGATACACCCCATAAAGAATAGGATACCATAAGGATATTTTGTAAAATAAAAACCCAAAAGAGAAAAAGATAACAGCCACTTGGTGCTACTTGATAGGTTTTTTGATGCCTCTTCATCCCCTCCCTCTTCCAACTTATTTTCTTCATCATACATTCGATAAATTGCATAAACAGAGATGAGAAGAAAAAACATCGATTGCGTTTCCAACATCGAAGATAGTGAATAGGCTGGGACTTCGCCTGTTTGAATGGTTAAAAGAAAGACCAAAAATGAAATGATCGAACTATAAAGCAGTGAACCTAAAATTCGATGCAAAACGAAAACAAGTGCAGGATAAACCAATATCAAAAAGAAAAGTCCAAGGAACGAATCTCGGAAAGTCTCCGGACTATCAATTGGAAGGTATAGGGTAATAAAAGTTAAAACAGATCTAAGTGGAGGCCAAGTCGGGGATTCAAAAAAAGGCAGGATGCCTTTCAGGAACCGACCGTCTCGGAAATCCGTATATTGGTCGAGCACAGTATTCAGTCGGATGTTTTCATCCCAGGATAAAAAATCATGGTTGGGACAGATAGAGAGGAAGATCTCCCAGGCTCGAACCGAGTAAAATAAAACCAGCGCAACCCCAAGGAGGAGGAAAACTACCGAACCGATCACCGCAAAGATTGTATGTTTTTTCATATCTATCCCTTCCAAGCAGAGTTTTCTGTCCCAAGCCATGGATCAATCCAAGTTCTTTTTTAGATTTTTGACTTTTATTGCTACCCATTCTCAAAATCATTGCAGAAAGTAGACGAAACAATGCAAAATTTTGTAGATATTGGCGAAACCTTAGTCTTCATCATCATGCTCTTTGCGAGCATACTCGCGATTGCAGTCTTTATAGAGAGATTTGTAGTTTACAAACGGAATTTGGATCAAAACTCACAGTCCCTTTTGGATTCCCTCACCCTTCTCATCCGACATAGGGATTTGAAAGGATGCGAAAAGGCATTAGAAACACATCCCTTGGAAAATTCATATACTAGATTTGCCCATTTTTTTCTAGAAAGGGAAAAGGAAAACCACAAAGGCCTGCAAGAGCTTATGGAAGGGAAGATCTTAAAAGAAAGATTAGGGCTCGAAGAGAGATTGCCAATTTTAAATACTCTGGGCAACAACACTCCCTTTATAGGTCTTCTTGGAACTGTATTAGGTGTAATTAAGGCATTTTACGGTTTGGGAACTTTAGGGAATTCTGGCGCCGAAGTTGTTATGAGAAGCATATCCACAGCTCTCCTTGCGACTGCCGCTGGGCTTGCTGTTGCAATTCCAGTTGTTATGGCCAACAACTACTTCACTCGTAAGATGAAAATTATCATTGGAAATCTGGAAATCCTTTCTAAAGAAATACATGCGAGTTTCGTAACAAGCGGTAAACACAACCAGTCGTCCAGTTCGACTCCAAATATTCATCATTAAAACTTATGTTGCCTTTCACACTTTCTTTACAGTATAAACTTCGCAGGTTTGGACTTTTTAAAGCTAGTTTGATTTTTTCATGTGTGCTACATCTGTTTGGTTTTTTTGTGTATTTTATTTTAACACTCCCGAGTGAGGCTGCTTACAAAGATAGTAATGATATGGATCAGGTGGACGTAGCTTTTGAAGAAATTCCACCTGAACTGTTAGGCGGTACTTCAAGTCCGGCGCCAGTAGAAAAACAAGAATGGGTGGAAGGATCCAACCAAGATAAATCCCTAGAAGACAAACCCGATACAAGTGATATCAACCCGAACCAACTCTCAGGAAACGGAACCGATAAGGATGGATTTTTATTTTCCTTTAATGGAGATCGACCACCAACTCCCATCATTGACTTTGACTTAAAAGCTTATTTCCCCGAGGCTGCCAAAGCAGCGAATATAAGTCAAAAAACTGTCGTATTACTTGTGCAAGTTGATGAAACTGGAACTCTCCAAGGAGTAAAGGTTGTGTCGGGTAGAGCGGGATATGGTTTTGATGAGGCAGCTATTCGGATCATCCAACGAGCCAGATTTGCGCCAGGATACGACAAAGGGAAACCAACACGTATGGCACATAGACTCCCAATCAGTTTTGATTTAGAAGACGATTAGAAGGTTAGAACAATGCTCCCAAACAAAGGACAGAAAAAACGGATCACGATTTTTTGTATCCTAACTCTACTTACAATTCTATCTATAAGTTTTCAAACAGTATCGGTAAGTGGGAAAACGGAATCCAAACCAGTTTATCTTCCAGGGCTTACTCCCGATCCATTTGACCTTTACGAAAGCCTCCCAAAGAAGTTGTACTCTCCTAATATCAATTTACCGATTGAGGTAAATTTGACGGAAAAATTCCCACCACCAGGTGACCAGGGAAATACCAAAAACAGTGTAGGTTTTGCCGTAGGTTTTGGGCTTGTTTCTTATTACGAAGCAAAAAAGAAAAATTTCGAATCTCTTCATAAACTAACTCCCAATCAACCGGAAGGAAGAAAACATCTATACTCAGCAAACTATATCTACAGTCAATTAAATGGAGGCAAAGACCAAGGTGCTTCCTTGTTAGAAGGCTTAATTCTTGCCGAAAGTCGTGGTGGAGTTAGTTTAGAACTTATGGACGAGTCCTTTGGTAATTTTCGATCCAAACCAAAGCCAAGTCTAATTGAACAAGGTAGAAAGGCTAGATTTGCTAGAGTCTATCGGATTGAATCTTTTGATACGAAGGCTATCAAACAATCTTTAGTTGAAGGAAATCCTGTTGCTATTGGTTATTTAGTACATTCAAATTTTTTAAACCCATCTCCAAACCAAATATATACAAAGCCGGAAGGAGAAATTCTTGGTGCTCAGTCTCTTATCATCTTGGGTTATAATGATAAAAAGCGGGCATTCCGGGTATGGAATTCCTGGGGAAAGGATTGGGGGGAATCTGGTTATCTCTGGATTTCCTACGATAGTTTTCATTCTTTAGTACGATCTATCTATACAATCGAACCAACAACGGAATCAGAGCTTATCACTGAATCCAAGTTATTCGCATCACTTTCTAAAATCTCATATGCTGGTGACTCTTTGCAACCTCCTAAAGAGGTTTATGCAACTAGAGGTGATTTTTCGGATCGTGTTCGGGTGTCTTGGTCAAAACAAAAACATGCGATCGGATACGAAATCTATCGAAAGCGCAAATCGGAGACAAAATTTCAACTCGTTGGACTTTCAAAACTTAGTTTTTTTGAAGACTTTGGAATTCAAAAATCTGTCGCTTATACATACAGAGTAGCTAGTCTAAACGAAGTTAGTTTGTCAGAACCGTCTAGCGACTCAAATGATGGTTATGCAGAAGAACCAGCAAAATCAGGCGGGGTTCTTCCTATAACAAATCTTTCCGCAACTGTTGCAACATCCAATGACCGAATCATTCTAAGTTGGGATCCCCAAAGTCCTGGAACAAAGTTCGCAATTTACAAGTGGAATCCTCTTACAAAGATCT
>JALOTI010000214.1 GCA_025457985.1 Leptospira sp. | reverse complement strand
ATATGTTTGCCAAAAGAACAAAAAGGAAGAGAGGCCAGATCCGAGACTGCAGTATCACAGATTTTAGACGAAAACGATATGCTATTGAATCAATTTATGATTGATTCGGCAAAATCCTCATAAATTCTTTTGTATGGAATGTTTCAGAATCCAGAGACTAAATCGCTGCTCTATGCCTATGCCAAATGGAGAGATACAGTAGACAAAACCGAAGGCAGCGAAAAAATTTTCGGATCGAATGCGGAGGTTTCTGAAATTTCCAGAGACCTTCGAGAAAATGCGGAATTGGAACTTCGAATTCTTATACAAGATCTAAAAAAGGACAACCCAGATGCCCTCCGGGAGTGGGTGGATATCAGCAAAGAAAGACTCGTTCGTTCTGTGGATCCTGAAAGGGAACAAGCGCAATCCCAAAAACAAATCGCAAGAGATTGGAAGTTTTCAAGATCGGAGACAGGAATTTCCGTTCGGTATCCGCACCCTTCTCAATATTGGGGATCCGGTCTGCCAATTTTCGAACCAGAAGACGAGGATGGTTCTTTGTGATTCTATCAATTTTTCGTTTCAGTAACTTTCTCAGGTTTATTTTGATTTTATGGATCATTTCTTCCGCCATACTGAAATTAGATGCTCAAGGTTTAGATTTGGATGTTCCTTACAAATCGGAGTATGCCACTGAAACCTTTGGAGAAATCCAAAATCCTTCTGATCTTGATCGACTCAAATGGCAGGAGTTTGAAGGTCCACTTCTATTTGGTTTCCATAAAGAACCAGTTTGGGTAAAACTTACATTAGGTGAAGTATCTATCCAAAAATATTTATATTTAGAAAATCCAGTTGCTTATGTAGATGAAATAACAATCTTTCGATGGAATGGAACTGAGTTTATCAAAATTTCGGATGGTGATCGATTCCCTAAAAGATCTTTAGTTGTTCCAAATCATCCGTATGCATTATTTCGTTTAACTGCTGATGTTCCAAACGCAAAAGGCGAAATTTATATCCGCTACCATTCAATTTCGAGTTTATTCATTCTACCTAAACTCTATTATCCGGATGGATTTATTTTTGAACAGATAAGTGTTAGCCAGTGGTATTTTATCTACTTTGCAATTATCTTATTTGTTCTTTTGCTCAACTTCCTTTTTTATTTTAATACTAGAAACAGTAGCTTTTTGTTTTACTGTTTTTACGTTTTTTGCGCTGCCCTTTATCAAATTATTCATAACGGATATGGAAAAATCTTTTTTTGGCCAAATGCAGGAACTTGGAATGATCGTAGTTTGGTTTTTTTTGGCTCCTTAGCGCTTGTTAGTGTAGTTTTATTCTCCATCCGATTCCTTTCGATTCACAAAAAAATGAAACGAGTTTTTTATACTCTCATTGCATTACTTGGTATTATTATTTCCAACGCAATTTTAAGCCTTGTATTCCGATCCGTTTGGACCGTTCAAACCATTCATGGAATTGGAATTCTTACATCACTCTTCCTTTTGGGAGTTGGCTTGTATTCTTGGTCAAAAAACCATCGGGTTGCCAGATACTACATTCTCGCGTGGACAGTTCTTTTTATATTCATCCTGTTATTCAATCTCTACGCATTTGGACTTTTACCGGATCACTTCCTACTTCGACACTCAATCGAAATCGGAACCATTCTCGAAATCTTCTTATTCCATTTAGCCGTGGTGGACAGAATCCGAGGATGGGAAGAGTCGGACGTTGTGGCAAAAAGTCTTCCTTCGCCACCTAGCTTAGAAGGAGTTTCAGAGGGTGGCCGGGAGGAGCCAGAACCAACGGCTCCAGCGATTCATGGGGAAAACCATGGAAATGAACCAACCAAAAAAACGGCAAGTATCCTGAGACTTTCTGGAGTCGATCCGGAAGCAAAAATCCGTGAAATGAACCAACTGATGGAATCAGAAAAGTTATTTTGCGATGAAGACCTTGACCTACTGAAAATGGCGGAGCTTTTAGACCTCCGAGCCGATCAGGTTTCCGCTCTTTTGAACCAATTTGTCGGTTCCAGCTTCAACCAATATGTGAATCGATACAGAATCGAAGAAGCGAGAAAGCTCATGGTAGAAGAACCGGATCGGAACATCCTTTCCATAGCCTTTGCCGTCGGTTTTAATTCCAAATCTACATTTTACGACGCCTTCCAAAAAATTGTCGGGATCACTCCAAAAGAATTTAAAAAAAGTCCGGATTCTTGATTTCGGTCGATCGAATTCCAAACATGGTGTATATTGAATCTAGTGAGTTCGCATCTCACTCCGAAGAAATTGATACTGCATTCTCCGTGATGGAGAACCTCGTAGATCTTTTCCTTTCCTTTTTTTCCACCTGTTATGACAGGTTTCATAGGGAGTTTTTCTTGCAAAAGAAAGCTCCCTTTTTCTTTTCTAGGTGTTAAATACATGTTTGATTCCCTTTTTTTCTCATTCAGTAAAATCCTGACGGTATTTCTTTTCCCTCTCCCGCTATTCTTTTTGATTTCTTTCCTTTCGCTTTTTTTTCTTCGCAGTATCCGACAAAAGGTCTTGGTTGGTATTCCCATTTTCTTTCTTTATTTTTTTTCCAATTCTTGTATTGCGAATGCTCTCATTAAGAGCCTTGAGTCAGAATTCAAAGCAGTCCCCATGGAGTTGGTCCCAGAAGCTGACGTCATAGTTGTGTTAGGTGGAATGATACAAACCATTTCCGTAAACCCAGGTCGGCCGGAACTTACCGAGTCAGCAGATCGACTTGTGGACGCAGTTCGTCTCTACAAACTAGGAAAGGCAAAAAAAATTCTGTTTTCGGGTGGATCCGGATTGCTTTTGGAATCTAGCTTCAAAGAGGCAGACCTAGCCAAGTCCCTACTTTTGGATCTTGGGGTAAAAGAGGAAGATCTTTGGATCGAAAGCAATTCAAGGAATACTTGGGAGAATGCAAAGGAGTCAGAAATCATTTTGAAGGAAAAACGAACTAAGAGTATTTTACTGATCACATCGGCCTTCCATATGAAGCGATCTTTGGCTTGTTTTTCCAAATTAAACCTTCCCATATTTGCCTATCCAACGGACTATCGCGGGATCTCCACCCATTCCAGTGCATTTGACCTTTGGTTGCCAAGTCCAGGATTTTTAGAACTTTCCACCTTAGCTCTGAAAGAATGGGTCGGTATTTTTGTCTACTCGTTGAAGTAGGATCAGAGCGGAACAATAGCCTTCCAAAATCTACCCATTCTTGTCGCTTGACGAATGAACCTAGTTCCACAACCCTGAAGTTAGAGGGAGACCGTCCGTCTAAATCTATATGAATCGCAAATTTTTAATTCTACTTGCAACGATCAGTATTTCTTTTTTTGGCATAGCTTACTTTTCTTCCAAAGAGACATCGTATCTGCTTCTCGACGCCTCAGAACTCGCAGCAAATCCCGCGAAGTATTCTGATAAAAATCTACGTGTCCGTGGTTTTGTAAAATTGGGAAGTTTGGTCCGTGAGGGCAAAAAAGCAAAATTCGACCTAGAGCTGAATGATCAGACAATCCCGGTATTTTTTACAGGAGAGTCGCTTCTTCCGGATGCATTTAAAGAAGGAGCTCGGGCCCGTGTTGATGGAAATTTAGAAAACGGGATACTTGTTGCTTCCCATGTGGAAGCAAAATGTGCGTCGAAGTATGAAGCTGGTTACTCAGAGGAATAATGAACGATTTAGGAACGATTTTACTTGCTGCTTCTCTTGCCCTTCTGATATTTTCTGCTGCTCAAACTCTATATGGAATTCTAAAAAAAGAACGAAAGGCAATTGAACTTGGGCGATTGGCACTTATGACCAATCCCCTTCTCATAGGGCTTAGTTTTTTAGTTTTACTTACCTTACTTGTACGATCTGACTATAGCAATTATTATGTGGTCATGCATTCAAGTGAACATTTGCCTCTGTTTTACAAAATGACTTCTATATGGTCGGGATCATCCGGATCTCTCCTTTTTTGGAATCTAATTTTAAACGTGTTCACCTTCATTGTGTTATGGCAAACCCGCAAATCTATAGAAGATCGGATTCCCATGATGAATTTGATTTTGGCAGTGCTATCGGGTTTCTTTTCTTATCTCGCAGTATTTTATGCAGATGCACAGCCTTTCCGTGAATTTGTTCCAGAGGCTGCAGCTGGTCGTGGACTCAATCCTCTGTTACAACACTGGGCAATGATCATCCATCCACCGATTTTGTATATTGGGTATGTTAGTATTTCTATTCCGTTTGCAATAGCAATGTCGGCACTTGTAAGTGGGAATTTGTCTGATGACTGGATGAAGTTTATTCGAAAATGGACTTTGTTTTCTTGGTTCTTTTTGGGTACTGGAATCTTACTTGGTTCCAAATGGGCGTATGAGGAACTCGGTTGGGGTGGATATTGGGCTTGGGATCCAGTCGAAAACGCATCTCTAATGCCTTGGTTACTTACAAGTGCCTTCGTTCACTCTGTCGTGATCCAAGAACGTAGAGGGATGTTGAAATTTTGGAATATGCTTCTTATCATTTTAGCATTCCATTTCAGTTTACTTGGAACTTGGATTACAAGATCAGGTGTCTTAGAAGGACCGCATAGCTTCTCTAAGTCGACAATTGGTACGCCATTTATAATTTATATAATCGTTGGAATCCTTATTTCTATTTTATCCGTCAGGATTTTCAAAACCCAGAAAAATCTACCTTACGCCAAGTAAGTTTATTTGGTTTCCTTCCATCAATCACTTATAACATAAAATTTTAAGAATATGAAATTCATTAAAAATATATT
>JALOTI010000213.1 GCA_025457985.1 Leptospira sp. | reverse complement strand
TTAAACTAAATCTCCTAATATGAAAATTATTCCTGCCATTGATTTGTTAGATAACGAGGCTGTTCGTTTAACGAAAGGTGATTACTCATTAAAAACTGTTTATTCCAAAAATCCGGAAGAAATGGTAAAAATTTTTGAGGATAGTGGAGCTGAAATTATCCATGTAGTTGACCTGAATGCAGCGAGGACAGGAATTTCTACGAACAAAAAATCCATAGAGAATATAAAATCTAAAACTAATGTTTTGTTAGAGTTAGGTGGAGGAATTCGGAGTTTGGATCAGATGAAATTTTATTCTGATCTAGGTGTAGAACGTTTGATTTTAGGTACGGCTGCTGTTGAGAATCCGAAACTTGTGGAAGAGGGACTCAAAAATTATGGAGTTTCCAGAATCGTTGTTGGAATTGACTCGAAAGATGGATACGTTCGTACAAAAGGATGGGAAACAAATTCCGGAATTCCTTATATGAAATTTTTGAAAGATATGTATCTCTTAGGAGTAAGACATATCATTTTTACGGATATCAATAAAGATGGAATGATGATGGGGCCTAATCTGAACTTGTACTTGGAGATTTTAGATGCCTTTTCTGATATTTATATTGTTGCTTCCGGGGGAGTTTCTTCTAAGGAAGATCTCCTAGAGCTTTATACGGCATCCCAGGGTAGGATATTTGGAGCAATCACAGGTAAGGCTATCTATGAAGGGAAACTAAATTTGAAAGAATGTATTTCATTAATTAACGAAAAGAGGAATTCACTGAAATGAAACATAAAAAACTATCCATGATATTGTTGGGATTGGGAGCGGCTGGTCTCATTCTCTCTTTTTTACTTGCTATCGAATACTTTGCATTAGGAACCACAAATATTGCATCTTCCGCATGCTCTGCATTAGGTGGTGGTGATGGGTGTTCTAAGGTAGCTGAAAGTAAGTATTCAGCGATTCCGAATCTGCCCCTTTTAGGTAATGTCCCCATTGCTCTATTTGGATTTGGATTTTACGGGTTACTTTCGTATTTAAGTTTTTTAATTTTTAAGACAGAAGATGAGAATTCAATCCAAAAGATTTCAAGTATCCTACTTGTTTTAGCCCTTGCTGGCCTACTTGTAGATATCATTCTCTTTTCCATCTCGATATTTATTATCAAAACAATTTGCCAGCTTTGTTTTTTAACCTATTTAGTCACAATAGGCTTTTTAGTAGTTTTAGTTCTAATTCGCAAACAATACAATATTAAAAAATTTGATTTGGGGAACGTAGCAAAAGAATTAGGAGCCACACTTGCAGTAGTTTACTTCTTTTCCTTCTCATTTGGTTATGCTGCGTCCAAGATGACCGTTTCCGGATCTGGTTCACAGAACCTCTCGACCTCTAGGGGTATGGACAATTCCGAAATAGCTAAAAAAATAGAAGAATACGAAAAGGGACCAGACTTAGGTCTTACTGCAAATGGTTCTGCATCGATTGGCAAATCGGATGCTCCTATAACTATAGTTAAATATGCTGATTTCAATTGTGGTCATTGTTTACACACAAGTCATATCCTTCATACAGTTCTTGCAGAATATGATGGAATGGTTCGAGTGATCTATAAAAATTTTCCGTTAGATGGGAGTTGCAACCGTCTTATATCGCAACCAAGACCAGGCGCGAGTTCTTGTATTGCGGCGATTGCCGCTATCTGTGCGGACAAACAAGGAAAATTTGAGCCAATGTATCGTGGACTCTATGATAATACGGAAAAGGGCGTTGGTCATACCGCATCTACCGTGTTGAATTTAGCAAACCAACTTTCTTTAAATTCTTCTCAACTTAAATCTTGTATGGGATCAAAAGAAGCCCAAAACCAACTTAGCGCTGAGATAGAAGAAGCTGCCAAATTAGATATTCAGTCTACACCGTCTCTGTTTATTAACGGCAAAAGAATAGATGCTGGTACACCGAATCCAGAATTTTTGAAAGCACTCTTGGAAAAGTTGATTCAAAAACTATAAATAGTAATAGCGAACTGGTCCTTCTTTCAAACTAGAAGGATCAGGAACAGAATCAATTTTCCAAGAATCTAAAACGTTTAACTCTTTCGTATGTAACGCAGGACGCAACGCTATGATGGAGTTTTCTTTTTTATACAGCGAACGTCTTCCGTAAAACCAACCATTCGTTTCTTCAATATGCACATTTTTACCATATTCACCTCGCATTTGATAGGCGGAGTGCAAATCATTTGCCAATTTTTGAAATGTCTCTGGGATCATTGATATTTTATGGTCTGGCCCTGGTAAATTTTCATCTAAAGTAAAGTGTTTTTCGATGACAGTCGCACCCATTCCGACAGCAATAGAGGAAGCTAGTGTTCCTTCCGAATGGTCTGAAAAACCAACTAAGAATGGGGTTGTATCAAGATAAAAAGGAATAGAATTCAAATTAATTTTTTGGAAAGGGGTAGGGTAAAGGGATACACAATGTAGTAAACAGACAGATGTTTGGTGTGACTTTAACAATTCTATCGCTCGAGTTACCTCTTCTGGAAGAGCAGCACCAGTGGATACGATCATTGGTTTTTTAGTTTGAATGCATTTATCTAATAATTGTTTATTAACAATGTCACCTGAAGCGATTTTATAAACGGGAACATTTAGCGACTCTAGAAGATCCACAGCGCTAACTGTCAGAGGAGTTGAAAAAAAATCCAATCCAAGATCTAACGCAGTTTTTTGAAATTCACGATGAAGGGATTCATCTAACTCGTATTGTTTGAATATATCGAATAAAAATTTTACATCTTTATTTGTTTGATCTATAAATTCTTCCGTTTTGTAAGTTTGGAATTTTACAGCATCGGCGCCTGATTCCTTGGCTTTTTGAATCGTTTTTTTCCCGATTTCCAAATCTGCATTGTGATTAAGACCTATTTCAGCTACTAGATACGGTTTACTCTCGCGAGTTAATTTTCGTTTTCCAATCAAAAAATCCATGGTTGTCCTTTGTTTTAAACATCGGCAGATTACTCAAAACCCAAAGCCTTTCCCATTTGGAAAACGAAACTAGAGGATAGAATCGCTAAGGTAGTCATGTAAAAAAACTGCAGGATTGGTATCCAGATTGTTCCCGTTTCTTTTTTTGTTACGGCAAGTGTGGACATACATTGGCTGGCAAAGGCAAAAAATACTAATAGTGAAAGACCTGTGAGTGGTGTCCAAACCCTGGATCCATCCTTTCTCATTTCCTTTTGTAAAGAGGTTCTCAAACTTTCTGATTCCTCATCACCATCGGAACCGTATAAAACGGCTAAGGTGGAAACCATTACCTCTCGTGCTGCAAAAGAAGTTAAAATTGAAATTCCTATTTTCCAATCGAAACCCATTGGTGCGAGAATAGGTTCGATGTTTTTTCCAAATTGACCTATATAGGAATTTTCTATATTTCTTTCGGCGACTTGGTCTACTGATTTCGAAGTTGGGAAGTAAGAAAGCGCCCACAAAACAATGGATATATAAAGTATAACTTGTCCTGCTGATATTAGAAAAGATTTAATTTTTGAAAAGACAGTATGCCACAAACTTCTAAAACTTGGGAGCATATATCTCGGTAGCTCAATTATGAAATAGGATGCAGTTTCTTTAAATACCGTCTTTCTAAAAATAAGTGCAAAAATGAGGGAACTAACAAGTCCAATCGTGAACATAGAAAAAAGAACAAACCCTTGTACATTTAAAAAACCAAACAAGGGAGGAGAAATGAAAACTGTTCCAGTTATTAGTATGTAAACAGGATATCTAGCTGAACACATAATTAACGGTGAAACCAAAATGGTTGTGATTCTATCGGATCTATTCTCAATAGTTCTTGTTCCGAGTATGGCAGGTACGGCGCATGCTGCCGATGAAAGTAAGGGAATAAAAGATTTACCAGAAAGACCAAATTTCCCCATAATTTTATCCATCAAAAAACTGACTCGCGCTAAATAACCTGATTCTTCGAGGATTCCGATAAACAAAAATAAAAGTGCGATTTGAGGTATAAAGGTAACAACACTGCCTACACCACCAATGATTCCTTCGGCAACTAGAGATTGGAAAGGACCGGGTGGAAGTAATTCTATCATAAATGATTGTAAAACGCCAATTCCAAGTTCGATCCAAGACATTGGAATTTCAGCAAAAAAGAAAAGACTCTGAAAAAGTAGACTCATAAAAAACAGAAAGGATAAAAATCCCCAAACTGGATGTAAAAAAAAGCTATCGAGTTTAGTTTCTAATGTACTAATGTATTCCTTGGGTATTTCAATTGCGTTTGCTAATATCGATTTGATGAAAAAAGAACGATGGATAACTTCCTCTTCGTAAGAAAAATTATATTGTCCCTTCTTTAATTCGGTTTCAATTTTTATCTGAGTGGCTTTTGGAAATAAATTTAAATATCTATTTTCCTGAATCAGCGGATCTTTGTTTAGATATTTTAAAGCCTGAATCAAAAAGAATTCGGCTTCATTTGAATCTACTTTTAATTCCTTTTTTAATTTAACGAGAAAGTTCTCTTCTTTTTGATCCCAACTCCAAACTCGATTTACTTTTTTAAAGGAACTGGCATCATTGATTGCCTCTTTTAAGGCTTGAATTCCCTCTCCTGATTTTGCATTGATTAGAACAAATTGTAATCCTAAATCCTTTTGTAGAGAATCTAATCTCAGTTTAATTTTTTTCTTTTCTAGAACATCCTTCATCGTGAGAGCCACTAGAACCGATGCTCCCATATCCAAGATTTGAAGTAAAAACTGTAACCCCCGTTCTAAATT
>JALOTI010000212.1 GCA_025457985.1 Leptospira sp. | reverse complement strand
ATGTTTCTGTAAGAGGTAAGGATACATTAGGACACATACAAAGAGTAACGAGATCAAAGATCTGACTCCCAATGGTAAATTCCAAACATAAAGTAAATAAGAGAGCGAAACGTAAATAAAACTTTCTATTATAATGTAGATGTACTCTTTGTAAGGAGATTTATTTGGTTTAAAAAATCCTACTATAGATCCAAGAACAACACACAAAGCGGTGTAAAACGAATTCCAATTGGTTTGATAAACGAAAAAGAAAAAACCTACTAATAGGGCAAAGCGCCCAATCAGAAAAATAGCTTTTGTTTCTCTTTTTAAACCAGGAAGAAGCGATGTTAACCTTCCAAAGAGAACTGAGAAGGAGATTGAAAGAATAAGTGGACTTTTGGGCCCTGGTTGGAAAAACAAATGCAAAGCAACGTAGGCAATTAAAAGAGACATGGCAGATCTATAAAATGGTGAGAATAACGGATGTTTACCGATTTTAGATCGAATTTTGTAGTATTTGCCTGAGTAGGTTGACTTCTGAAAGATATTTGCGACAAAATAAAAACCCAAAAGTAAAAGTAAAATTCCCAATAGAAATTTGATAGATTGGTTCTGATTCGGATCAAAAAATGAGTAAAAAGTAAATGCAGTAATTCCCAACGCAAAACTTAAGAATCTAAAGTCCCGAAGCGAACCAGTATAAACACCTAATAGAAACGCGCAGATACTTCCACTTAGAAGAACCAATTCGAAGGTAAATATATAATCGATCAGAAACTCGGTTTGATTTCCATACAGAAACCAAGAGCTAAACAAGGAAGAAAGGATAAGCAGAGTAACCGACAGAGTTTTTGGAATCTGTTGTACATACTTTCTATAAACAAAACCCAATCCGAAAAAAGAGAACAGAATGAATTGCAGAATAGGATAGGATGTATCCGATTTGTCGATTAACGTAAGTTCACCGGAAGCCACATAAAGAAAGAGAGAAAAGACATAACCTATTGAAAGGCTCAGACTAAATTCAAGAGAGGGGAAAAGGCCTGTTTCCCAAAATCGTTTCCACTGAGAATCCATATAAGAGTAGATTCCATGGATATTGTCCCCATTCCCGAAGGCAAACCAAAGAAAAATGGAGTTCATTTGGCAGTGCACAAAACTATTGACGAAAACTTGGCTCAGCTTGAGATTGGCAATAAGATGCTCACGTTTTTATCCATATCATTTTTGGCCCTCTACGGCTTCGATATTCTGATGCTGTTTTACTTTGGTCTCCATACCTACTTGATGGTTTATCTCTACCGAAAGAACAAAGAGAACTGTGCAGAGGATGAGACCTATTTGCTTTCCAAAAAAGACAAGAAATTGCCTGTTGTCACAGTTCAGCTTCCCATGTTCAATGAGTACTATGTCGTTGATAGGCTCCTGGAATCAGCATGTAGTTTAGATTATCCAAAGGAAAAACTGCAAATCCAAGTATTGGATGATTCCACAGACGAGACTTTTGATAAAGTCCAGAAGCTGGTTTCCATGTATTCTAAAAAAGGAATCTGGATCGAACACCTCCACCGTACGAATCGTAAGGGTCACAAAGCTGGTGCTTTGGATGAAGGTATGGCCAAGGCTAAGGGTGAATTTATAGCGATATTTGATGCAGACTTCACTCCAGAGCCAGATTTTCTCCTACGCACTTTGGGATATTTCCGATCACCCGAAATCGGCATGGTTCAAACTCGATGGGGCCACATTAACGAAAATTATAATATTCTCACAAAAGCCCAAAGTTTTGGGATCGATGGTCATTTTATGATCGAACAAGTCGCAAGAAATGGATCTCAATTATGGATGAATTTCAATGGGACAGCGGGAATTTGGCGCCGGTCTTGTATAGAAGATGCTGGCGGATGGGAACACGATACTCTTACGGAAGACTTTGATCTCTCCTACCGAGCCGAACTGAAAGGATGGAAATTCCGATACATCAAAGATGTTGTTTGTAAGGCTGAAATTCCTGCCACAATGAATGCTTACAAAGCACAGCAATTCCGATGGTGTAAAGGTTCCATTCAAACTGCGGTTAAACTGATTCCTCGGATTTGGAATTCCAAGGAACCATGGAAGATTAAGGCTGAAGCGATCACACATTTGATCAACTATTCGGTCCACCCTCTCATGATTGTAAATATCCTTCTTACGGCTCCACTTTTACTTATGGAATACTGGGCTGGATTTAAAATGGATGACCTCCCGATAGAGATCCTCTTTGGTTCGGCGGGGATTCTTTCCATCGGTTCCCTTGGACCAGTTATTTTTTATGCGTATTCGCAACGAGAAATCCATAAAAATTGGAAATCCAAACTCATTTACTTGCCTGTTCTTGTTATGATTGGAACAGGAATTGCCGTGATGAACACGTATGCTTGGATGGAGGCTGTTTTTGGCATCCAATCTGGTTTCAAAAGAACTCCCAAGCTCCGCATCGAAAAAGAGGGCGAATCCCTCCAGGACAAAATCAAGTATGTGGTTCCTGTGGACTACCGTGCCTTTTTAGAGTTTTTTATGGGCGCCTATTGTGTATTTTGTATCTACCTGTCCTTTTTGGTCGGGAAGCCGTATGTCATTGGATTTATGGTTTTGTATGCGATCGGTTTTTTCTATGTCTCATTTCTTTCCGTTGCAGAATCTTACTGGAAGTTCCGACCTGCGACCAAACAAGAGAAAGAGGTTCGTGCCATCGCTTAAAGCGGTGGTACTTACTTGACGTACCACATTCTTCCAAAAAGCTGTAATTTCAACTTAAGGCTAGGGGTCTTCCATGAGCGAAAAAGTCTACTGTGCGAACTGTCTACACTGCGTGGTGGTGCGCCAATATGAATCAGAACAAGACAAATACATTCTCCGCGTAAAATGTAATAAAAAGAAATGGTCCAAACGTTCTGGTGAGGAAAAACTTTATAAATACTTCACTGTTGCTCGTCGTATGCAAACAAACTGTGAATACTATGAAGAAATGGGAGAGATTTTACCTTATATCAAAAATCTCAAAAAAGAACTCCCAATCAAAGACGAAATCTATATGGTGAAAGCCGTCTAACAAAGTATTGGCGTGTTGTTTCCGAAATTAGCTCGCGCCTTTACTCGCAAATCGCACAAAGCTGAAAACAAAAGGGAAAGGACGATCCAAGGAAACTTTAGGATCCCTGTCCCTGAGGGTTGTCAAATACCCGAAGGGTTTCCCAAACGTGTTTTCCACGGTGAAGTTCTCTTACAATTTTCTGGAAAAAAAATACTAAGTCCTGTTAACGGCGTTGCCAATCTGTCTCCTGACCAGAGATATTTTGAAATCAAACAAGATGGAACCTGGTCCACGGATTCTCTTTTCCAATCCAAGATTTATGATTGGGATTCACTACTCTCTGCTTTTGATGAAGGTGCAATCTATTCATTGGATCTGGAATTCATTTCCCTCAAAGATTATTTTCTATCGTTCTCTCGGGATGCTGAGATACAAATCGTACTCTCACCATTTTGTCGAACCCAACATTTGAATTTTGAAGAACTAATTCAAAACTCGATGGCTGATGCATTTGCATTGTTTAAAGATTTGTTGCCATCAGTTTTTCCTAAGGCTCAACTTTCTAATTTTTTTAATACCAAAGACTTGGTTTACTCTCATCCAATGGGGATTCCAGAGTTTTTTGTTCATAAAAAAAAGGGAATTTCAGTTGCTTCAGCACGTAAGAAGATCCATGAGTTCCAAATTCTATTTCTCGGTGCGGAAACTATTTATCATATTCTAAGAAAATTGTTTTATGGCGAATCGTTCACCAAACGCCATTTATCTGTTTTTTTAGTAGATAAAAAAGGTAGAATGGATACAATTCCAAGGCAGTTTTATCTTACCAATGGTCAGTCACTTGCATTCATTCCGAAGAATTTAGATACAAGATATAAAATCGCTAGTTTTCAATCTTTTTTCGAATCTGTTGAAACTAGAGATATCGATTCATTAGGATATTTTAATATATATGAAAATTTCTCTTTAACATTTTATGAGAGGCTTCCAGTTCGACGCAAAGAATTTATATGCATTGAGTGTGGTGAATGTAATGTATACTGCCCAACCAATGCCAATCCTCTAGCCTTAGTCCAAGAAAGAAATGATGAATTTTTGAAAGACCAATGTGTATCTTGCGGAATTTGCACTGTTTATTGTCCTTCAGGAATCGATATCAGAAAGCGAATCCAAAAAGAAAAAAGTATAGATAGAGTGAAATCATAGGTTTTAGAATGTTGAAAAATTTATATATACTTTCTGAAGGAAGCTGGGGGATCAAATCCTCTGAAATCTTTGCCGATTTTTTTTATTCCATTACTCTATCTTCTTTTTTTGTTTTTTTCTTTGTTCAAAATGTAAATGTACTTTGGCTTCCAACATTGATTCTTTTTGTTTTGGGAATCATCGTATATTTTGTTTATCAAAATCTAGAACAACCCATTTATCCCTTAAAGCTCTTTTCTAATCTATTGATTTCTCTTCTTATAGCGCCCGTTATACTGCTTTCTCCTGTACTATTGGTACTTTCTGTTTTATTGGGTTTGGGTATTTTTTATCTTTTAAAAAAGAAGTTTGGCTTGCAGATCCCGATCTTTGTTTGGATTCTCTTATGGATTTATATCTTAGATTTTTTATCTCTTTCGATTGGATACAATGCACGAGTTCAGGGTGATGTCGACTTCTCAATCTCCTTTTTGCCCAAATTGGAATTGAGTGGAATTCCCTTTGGATATCCATGGATTCTCGCACAAGAAACAGGA
>JALOTI010000211.1 GCA_025457985.1 Leptospira sp. | reverse complement strand
GGATGGGCTTTTACAATTGAAAATTGATGAACAAAGTTTTGTTGCTCTCTCATATTCCCAAATCTTCTAAAATTTTAGAATATCGGAGGAATTTAGTTGGCAACTATCGCGAATACTTCGAGCTTTCCTTGACTTACGCCAAAACCTTTTACAAAGAATACTTTGAGTTGGACAGCGGTAGATAACTCTTCTAATACTGGAATCACATAAAAGCCAGACAAACTTAAATCTATGTCATCGTTTATAACGTAAAGATTTGGCCCAAAGTTTGTTCCTACTGATAACTCGCATGCTCCATCAAAGGCTTCGGAAATCTTCACAATGATTTGGACAATATTGGTGCCAGGGATTGTGATATCACCGAGATTGAATGAACCCGATGCATTTTCAGAATCAATGGTAGTATCGAGTAGCATTAAGTTACGCATGAGTATCTCTCTCGGAATCTCCTGAAAATCGTATGGTCCAAGGAATGTAGGCATTTAACACGGGAACTCTTTTCTAGAAAGTAGAATCATTGGATCTCTCAAGTAATACTTCCAAAACAAGTTTTCCATTCTCTTATGCTCTAGGATTCAGAGCTATCGGAGAAGCACTTGGTAATTTGCGTAATTCAGAAATCTTTCTCTTTGCTAAATTGGAATATTTGGATGGGAGAATCGATTTAAGAATCTCGCTCTTTTCTTGGAAAAACTTTTCTACTAAAGGAGCGACTTTTTCTTCAAAATACTCCTCTTCTGGATTTGCACCATTCCTGTGAATATGAGGCTTATTTGTTTTCTTATTGAAGTAGCATTCCAATGCTCTCGCAAAACATTCGCATGACCTTGACCAATAAGCCTTTGCTTTAAAATCTCTCGCCATTCCATCACGAAATACATTTGCGATTTCAGATTCGATTCCAGTGCCAGATTCTGAAGCGAAGAATGACTTTTTCTCTCTGACTCCGATATAGTTATCCATAAAATGTGCAAATTCATGAGCAAGAGTTAGATTCGGAGATTCCTCATGGCCTATGAAATTGACTCCAATGGCTTTGAAGCTCGGGAAATAAATACCCAATGCTTTCCTTGCGTGTTGCATTTTTTTTCCAGCATGGGAAATTTTTATTCCGAAATTTTTTGCCATTGAAGACCTGTCTCCAAAAACTTGAAAGACTTCCTTGAGCCCGGATTCCACTTCTTTCAAAGAAGCCTTGTCCACTTGGTTACCATTCTGCATTTTTACTTTCACGCCAAAGCTTTCATAGAGGTCGTTCACGGTCCCGGAATCTCCATAAGATGTTTCTTCACCCTTTTGGTAGGTGCCATCTGTTACTCTATCCTTGAATCGTAGCTCATAATCTGTTGCAACATAACCTAAAACTTCATCAATTTTTCGATGAAGATTCCAAAGCTCACGATATTTCGGATCGCTTCCTGGCAACCGAGACTTCTTTCCATAGCCGAATAAGTTTTGCTTATAAATATCTAATTGGGTATACCCCATCGTTGCATTTTTATAGATTTTAATTCTCGATTTATTACCTATTTTTGCCTTTTCTTTCTCTTGAAAAAACCTCTCTACACAGGATACTTGTTTGGCGGTCATTATTTTTACACCGGAAGCGGTATATACATAATATTTTCCTGTAAGTTCGTTTGTATTTAAAGGGAATTTCAAAAGCCTATAACCAGACCTTCTCACTTCTACTTCATTAATAGAATTGAACCATGGAGGTGTTTCCACTTTGGTAAGATCGATTTTTTTCTTATCCCAGAAAACTAGGGCAGTTTCTGGCATATCCGAATAATCTTGAGCAGTTGTTGTGCCTGCAGTATCATATCCTAGCATAAAAGTTGTCACTTCTACTTCTTTAGGTGTATACTCAAATTTTAAAGCATCCTGAACTAGATTCCGTTCATTCTCCTCTTCAGAGATCTGTTGACCAAAAATAGTTTTCTCAACCTTCTTTCTATTTTCTGGATCCGACTTTCTTATTAATTCAGATATTTTTTCTTCTTCCTGAGTAGGAATTGATTTAAACTCCTCCGCAGGTGCGAAACCAGATCCGAATTTGTTGTCTTTGTAGTGATATATTAATTTTCCATCAACTAATTCCACTTTATCAATTGTCACCTCTTCATCTGGAGAGGAAGTATTCTTTGAATTTGGGAAAGATTGCGATTTAAGAATTAATTTCGTCCCAATGGAATAGGCGTTTTTTAGTAAAACTTCTTCCTCATACTTTTGTTTTTGAAGTTCACTCTTTTTCTCGATCACAGAATCTTTTACTTTATCCGCATAAGAAAATAGAGTCTCTTCCTCCATCGATGAATCGTTTACATTTTTGAAAGGGTTGTTTTTTGATAGCCATTGAAGTGCTTTAAGATCGATTAGGTTTTCTTCTAATGTTTGCCTATACAAGTCAAAGTTCTTTGTTTTAAGAGATTCATTAGATCTTGTTTCTTCTATTTGCTTTTGATTGTAGTTAATATTATCTTTAATATCGCTCTCTCGGTAAATCCCAAGTCTATCGGCGACTTCTTTTGGATTTGTTGTTCCGAGTCTTGATTGTAATAATGATAAAATATCTTGATTTTCTATAATTTTCTCGAAGTCATTTTGCTTGGTGCCATTAGATGAGTTTAAATTCTCCAATGCCTTCAGCTGACTAAATATATTACTGTCCTTTACGTAGCTATAGAAGCGATGTTTCCCTTCTCCTTTTGCCCAGGTCCAATCACCATCAGGATTATTCGGATGAAAATAATAACTAGTTTCATCTCCCGAATTCTTATCTTTGTAGGAATACTTTATAGAATCCTTTACCTCTGATTCGGGCTGAATTTCGAATCCAAGATTCTTCAATCGATCTATGATTTCTGAATTCTTCTTCTCTCTTTCTAGTTTTTCAGATTGTTTTTCCTTCACATAAGTTTGAAGCCAATTGGAATCCATTTTGCCAGTTGAATCCACAGGAATTTTATCAGGGGGATCGACATCATAGGTTTGTTGGAATTCATACTTTTCCAAATTATTTAGTGTGTGTGATTTATCTCTGATCGATCTCTGCCTTAGTAAATCTCTATATTCTTTTCTTAGAGCTTCTAATTTTTTATCCCATTCATCCTCAGATAAATTCTTAACTTCGGGGTTGTTTTGAACTCTATGAAGCTTTAGTTTTTCCTCCATTTGTTTGATTTGATCATCTAAATTTGGAGCTGCTGAATTTTCTTTTTTGTCTTCAACTGCCTTTTGCAGTTTGGTAAACTTCTCAAATTGATTTTGTGTATAAAAATATTTATAAGGCCTTTTAGGATTGCCGGTTGGAATTCTCTTGAAATATTTTATAGGCCTAGCTTTTAAAATTTCCAGAATTTCATTCTGAGTTGCCCTAAAGCTGGAAATCGTAGATTTCACAATTTGATCGTATTTCTTCATTTTTTGCCCAGGTATTGCATTCCAGATTAGAATTTTTCCTGGTATCGGAGCGAATTTTAGAAAGAGAATCTGTTTGACTAGCTCTTTGGAAAATCTAGATTTGCTGAGTGCTAGAATAAAGGTTTTTACTGCAATTTTAAATGATAAAGATTCCGAAAGTTTATGAAGGCCTTGAACCGATCGCATTGGCCTACTATAAGATAGATTGTCGAGAAGTGATTATCGGTTTGGTTTTTGACCTCCACGTACTCAAATTTTTTGATCCTCAGTCGAAGGAATACCTAATAGATTGTATTGATCTTGGTTTAGTTGCCACGGGGAATTCTAAGGAAGAAGCAGATGATCAGCTAATGGATTTAGTCGATAATCATCTGTTAGCCTTGATTGAAGAAAAGAATCTTGGCTCACTTATGAATTTTAAATTAGATTCGGAGTCACTTGATTACTACCATGCCTTAAAGAGAGATTACTACAACCAAAAGGCGAAGCTACTCCAAGAAAAACTAAATCATCCAAGTAATTTCGTTGAATCTATTGTGAGTAAAAAAGTTACTGAGACTAAATTACAGAATAAAATATTTATCATTCTTAAAGCTCAAGAGTTGCAATTAGAAAAAGCGGATTAGTTTGTCTGAAAATTTCACTGGAAAACAAATTCTAGATTATTTAATAAGCAAAGGGATAAAGGCAGATACGCGGTATATTTCCATCAAAAAGGGATATCAGTTAGTCGTCCGAAACTTACAAGGAGGATATATTTATCCTCTAAGTCCTGTTACAGATTCTAAGGACTCGCTAGAGCAAAAGTTGTTTAATAAAAGTTATATACAGATTATATTCTCTAAAATAACCAAATATCCTGATTACATTTCTTCTAATATCAGCTACATTGAATTAGTTGTATTTGTTCAAGGCCGTCCGTAAGTCTCTAATCCAAAAGAACCACCGAATTTAGATTTGGAATCTTTTAAATGTACGTCGAATTTTCTTGCTTCGGGGAAAAGATAGCTCGGCTTCGTTCTAAAAGTTGTTCTTACTTGGGTGAGAATTACTTTAACTTCAAATCCAAAGATTGGCATTGCAAAATCTGAACTGGACAAGTTTGTTTCCGAGTCTTCATATATCAGAACTCCCAATCCTTGGTGCAATATTGGAAGATCATGGACCATTAAAGACAAAATTCCATCAATGGCTTCATACATCCACTGTGAGACTTTTCTTCCGACATTTCCAGATGCGAACCCTGTTATAACTACTTCTGATTTTACTGTATGTTGAAATTGCTGAAAATGAGTAGCCTCCGAAAATCTTTTTAGAAAGTTTTCACTTGGCATCCTTCGAGTATCTGGCTTTTGATTAAATGAATTTAAGAATTCAAAA
>JALOTI010000210.1 GCA_025457985.1 Leptospira sp. | reverse complement strand
GGTTTATTTCTGTTAAGAAATTAATCAACGGGATGTTTTTAATATTTTCAAATTGTTCATTAGATGTTCTTCAGCATTTAGGCGATATTCACTTGATGACAAAAATGTACAAAATATGATGAATGTGGTACTGCAGAAGTTAATTTTCAGTACAGCTGTGAATGCCCCCGACCAGAACGTACCGTCAGTTCGAAATATTGATGATTTATGCATTAACGACTCATGTTTGCCAGAACGGTTAAAATACTCGCCATTAAGATAGGAACGGTGTATGTGAATGAACCACGAAACTGATACTTAATTTTCCCAAAATTTTGAATACGGAACTTGAGTTTCGTATGAAAAGTGATGATGAAAATCAAACAAAAGGCAGAGCCATTGTACAATCTCTTGTGAATCTTGGATTAAAAATAAAACTTAAACCTTTAGAAAAGGCTCCTTTGTATAAAGAGAATGGAATGGGTTTAGGAGATTTAACGCTTCTTACATGGTATTCTGATTATGATTCGATTTGGAATTTTTTAGACCCATTGTTCCATCCAGATAAATTGGGGAATGGGGGGAATAGAACTTTTTATAAAAATGAGAGCCTTCGAATTCCTTTTGAAAACAAAGAAAGTCTAAGCCCAACAGATACGCTACGTATGATTAGAAAATTAGAAGAGGACAAACCTTGGCTATTTTTGTGGTCTATCCAAGAAAATTATTTAGTTTCTAAGGAGTTTCTTCAATATACCGATCTTTCCGACTATTTATAATGGGTGGCTCAAGTTCTTCGCTATCGATTGTGATTGGGTCAGAAATTTTTTTACCTGATTCATCATAAGTTGTAATCTCAGTATCACTTGAGTTTGTACTATCATCCGATAGATTTTGATTAGGAATTTGATTTTCCTGTTTTAAAAATCCTGCTCGTTTTTCAGGTAAATTTCCAATAAAATAGTACTGTCCGTACAACGGAGTCTTACAGATATAATTCGGGGAATTTTCTAAAATAGTTCCATCATCAGCGCAGGTATCAACTTTCACAAAATCTCCAACAAAATTAGGAATGAGCTGAGTACCTAATCCCATTTTAGATTTTACTGCTTGAATATAACGAATCCAGATCCCACCCGAAACACCCGAGCCAGAACCAGGGAAAGGTGCACCTTCATCATGACCAACCCAAACGACGGTTACATTTCTAGGTGTAAGACCTGCAAACCAAACGTCCCTTACTCCTTTAAGAGACTTCCATCTAGAATTTTTAACGTTAGGTGATTGAACTGTTCCTGTTTTCCCTGCGTATAGGTTATTTTCTCCATCTTTCTTCTTTAGATTCATCGTACCTTCTTCAGTTAGTACGGATTCTAAGGTATTGACAGCCATTGCACATGCAACTGGATCCAAAATTTGTTCACTTGCATCATTTGGCGAAGTAGAGTAAAATTCGTTACCGTCGGAATCCGTTATCTTTTGGATCTTTCGGGGAGAAACCCTTCGACCACCATTTAAAAGTGTGGCGTAAATCACGGATAACTCGACTGGGCTTAATTCTCCAGAACCCAACGCCAAAGAAAGATTAGGCTGGAATCTCTCCTCTGCTTCTGATTCAGGAATTGATAAGATTGAACTAATTTTTTTTATAAAATAAGACACTCCTACTTCATTTAAGAGTTTCACGGAAACCGTGTTAACCGATTGAGCTAACGCTTGCCTAACTGTAATTTCACCCTTATATCCTTTATACCAGTTTTTTGGAGAGTATCCGGAAAAATTCAACTTTTCATCTTTTATCTTAGAAGCTGGATTTACAACTCGCTTCTCATAGGCAAGTGCATACACTAAGGCTTTTATCGTGGAACCTGGTTGCCTCCTTGCATCTTCTGCACGATTGAAACGAAATGAATTGGATATCTTATAGCCACCCACCAACGCTTCTATATCTCCCGTCTCTGGGTCCATTGAAACAATGGCTCCATTCATCAAAGGAAGGATTGCTCGAGTCAATTCTGCAAGCTCACCTTTACCCTTCGACTGATATTCATTCTCCTGCTTTACTAAATCAGAACGAACAGAATCTACACCGATTCGCAAAGATTCTTCAGCTAACCGTTGTTTATCTATGTCAAGGGTTGTATGAACAAATAATCCCCTTTCTTCTAAGTCTTCGTTTGAAAAATTATCCAAAACAAACCTTCGAATCTCCGAATTGAAATCAGGAGCTAAATTAACTCGAAAATCTTTATCAGATCCATACTTTCCTATTTCACTTGTATTCCGAATATTTCCTTCTTCGTCTTTATGTTCCTTAACTTTGTAGATCGTACGAAATCTTTTTAAATTTAGATCCAAAGATTCAGAGAATTTTTTTGGAATTTCTCTTTGATTTGGATGTAATTCTGGATATCTAGCCATATCCATTAGAACGCGCTTTTGTCTAACCAATGATATATGTAGATTTCTCACTGGATTATAAACACTAGGAGCTGGAATGATGCCAACGATTAGTGCAGCCTCTTCTGGTGTAAGTTCTGAAGCAGGCTTTCGGAAATAATATCTTGATGCCTCTTCAACACCAGTATTCCCCTCTCCGAGGAATATTTGATTTAGATACATAGCCAATATTTCGTTTTTGGTGAAATGGCTCTCGATATAAAAAGTACAATAAAGTTCCGTTAGTTTATTAAAAAGATTTCTTTTCCCCAGATTTAAAGTTAACTTAGCCAACTGCTGTGAAATCGTGGAACCACCTTGTGACAATTTAAACTTTATCAAATTTGTAAAAACAGCCCTACCTATTGCAGAATAATTCAGTCCAGAATGAGAAAAAAATTCTCTATCTTCCGAGGACAAAACTGCCCATACAATCATGTTATGTTTATTTAAATTATCAGTTCGAATTGGTCGAAAATTTCTTCGATAAAATTCGCCTATTAGCTTTCCATTTTTATCTAATATTTTAATAGATTTTGGTTGAAAAGTATCATAAAAATTAGAAACTTCCGACCTATACTTTTCTAAAGATTTTTGAACACGAGCTTCTTCTCCTGACCATACCAAATAAGCTCCCGCAAGGAAAAATAGGGATAAAAAAAGAAAAAGGAATGAACCGATGACTAGAATTCGTTTTTTATTTTTCCAGAGTAGATTCGTCAAATCTATCAGATATAGATAGATAACTCTTAAGAACAACATAAACGAAGATTCTTGTTTCATAAATTAAATCACTTCTTCTTCTTTTTTATTATTCCATTCTTTTTTTGTTTAAAAACAAGATTTGATACCTCTTCAAATCGAGTGACAGGGAAAAATTGAACCCCTTTTTTTACGTAGTCAGGTATTTCCTGAAAGGCTTTTTCGTTATCTTTAGGAAAAATAATTTTTTTAACTCCGACACGTTTGGCAGCTACAATTTTTTCCCGAAGCCCTCCAATAGCTAGAACTTCACCAGTTAACGTAAGTTCACCTGTCATTCCAAATCCAGGAAGTATTGTTTCTCCCTTGGCTAATGACAGTATGGCTGTTGCCATGGTAATTCCCGCGCTTGGTCCATCTTTGGGAGTTGCACCATCGGGGACATGTAAGTGTATTGATTTGTTTTCAAACAGTTTGGAATCATCTAGGTAATTTTTTACAAACGAAATCGCAATATTAGCAGACTCCTCCATCATCTTTCCCATTTGACCTGTTAACATTAGTCCACCTTTACCTGGAACAAAAACCGCTTCGATAAGCAGTGTAGAACCTCCCGCACTGGTCCAAGCCAATCCCAAAGCAGTTCCAGGTACTTTTGGTATCGTCATACGATCATCAACAAACGGAGGTGCACCTAGGTAATCAATGAGATCCTTTTCTCTAATTTCTTTAGAGTATTTTTCTTTTAACACATGTTTCAGAGCAATTTTTCAAACCAACTTATCAAAGGTCTTCTCAAGACCTCGTAGGCCAGACTCTCTTGAATAGGAATTGATCAAATAGGATATAGTTTCTTTTTTCATCGAAAATAGATCGGGATTTAATCCATTTTTGGAAAATATTTTTTTCCAAAGGTATTTCTCAAATATTTGAACCTTTTCCTCAGTAATGTAACCAGATAATTGTATCACCTCCATACGATCTAAGAGTACACGAGGAATGGGCTCGTAGGTATTTGCTGTCGCAATGAAAAAAACGTCACTGAGATCGAAGGGCAAATCTAAATAATTATCTCTAAAATTTGAGTTTTGTTCTGGATCTAAAACCTCAAGCAAAGCCGCCTGAGGATCACCTTGAAATCCCTGGGACATTTTATCAATTTCATCTAAAAGAATCACTGCATCTCTTTCTTTTGTGATCTTCATCGCACTTATCAATTTACCAGGCATCGCTCCAATATAAGTACGTCTATGTCCTTTGATTTCGGCCTCATCGCGAACTCCACCAACAGAAAACCTGTAAAACTTTCTTCCCAGGGCTTCTGCAACTGATTTTGCGATAGATGTTTTACCTACTCCAGGAGGCCCCACCAAACACAGGATAGATCCTCTACTTTTTGGATTCAACTTATGCACAGCAAGAAATTCCAAAATTCTTTCTTTAACATCTTCTAATTTGTGATGATCACGATTTAAAATCTTTTTTGCATGAATAAGATTTACATCCTTAACAACTGGCTTTTCCCAAGGTAAGGCATCAATAAGGTCAAGATAGTTTCGTATTACATTATAATCACTTGAAACAGGATCAGAACTTTTTATTTTTTCAATTTCCCTAGATACTTCTGTAATAATTTCATCGGAAACTGGAATAGATTTTAGACGTTCCAATAACTTGTCGTATTTTATTTCAGTTTTATCCTCACCAATACCAAGCTCATCTTG
>JALOTI010000209.1 GCA_025457985.1 Leptospira sp. | reverse complement strand
TCCGATCTTTTGTGCATATAGATCCACAGGATTCTCTTCAGGTTGTTTTTTGATCTCTCCCCATGAATCCGTGATGCGATTTGAAACGGCCACTTCAAGTTCTTGGCGCGTAGGAAGTTGCATTCCTAAACTTTCACATAATTTTTCTGCGTATTTAATATTTCCATAACCTCTATATTTGCTCCAATGGTGGGCAAGACTTGCGTTGCGTTCTGAACGGGAATAGTAAATCCTCTTTCCAATTGCCAACGGAATCGTAATGGGAAGCAAAATCGTATCCAACAAAAAACTCAAAGGAGTATCAATTCCATAAATCAGATACGTATAGATTCCATCCATTTCATCATAATAAAAAATGAGATCATTTAAGCCTGATGGTTCCATCCAAATGGTTAGAAATCCACTGTAAATTGCTGGATTGTCTTGCTCTAAACTTTTTGGAATGGTCTGTAGGGTTGCGCAATTGAGAATGAAAATGGTGAGAATTAGGCTTAAACTATATTTCATGTCTATGAATCCATTCTAACCGATCGCAATCCTTTTTTCAAATAGAAAGAAAATCATTCACAAAGTATCTTTCTTGTTCTCTCGTGATTTACGCCAATCGGAAATACGCCATCATCTCTTGGAGTTGAGCTGCTTGGGCAGACATCTCTTCTGCAGTTGCCGAAAGCTCTTCACTTCCACTTGCCATCGATTGTGTCGCAGTGTTTAAGACTACCATTGCACTTGTTATCTGCTCCACTCCGATACTTTGCTCTCCGCTAGCTAAAGCAATTCCTTGAACCAAATCTCCCGTTTTTTCAATGTTAGGAACGATCTCATCTAACATGGCACCAGCTTTTTCTGCCAGTTCAACAGAAGAGCTTGCTAAATCTCGAATTTCTTTTGCAGCAACTTGGCTACGTTCTGCTAACTTACCAACCTCAGTTGCGACCACTGCAAATCCTTTGCCTTGGTCTCCTGCTCGTGCTGCTTCTATTGCTGCATTGAGAGCAAGTAGGTTTGTTTGGCTTGCTATTTCATCAATGACGGAGATTCGAGTAGCAATTGCCTTCATTGCCTCAACTGTTTTGGCAACAGTATTCCCACCTTCCTGAGCCAATTTTGCCGCTAGGCTTGCAATTTCATCAGTGTATTTTGCATTTTGTGCGTTCTGTCTGACTGATGCACTCATCTCTTGTAACGAGGATGTAGATTCTTCAACGCTTGCTGCCTGTTGAACTGCCCCATCACTTAGGCTATAGGATGTCTGACTCACTTGGTTGGAAGCCAATCCAATTTGTTCCGCGGTTGTGCGAACTTCACGTATAGTTTTACTAAACGTTTCTAATAGTTCATTCATCTGAGAGCACATCGCCGCATGTAAACCTTCTTTGTTCTCTAACGAAACTCGTTTACTAAAATCTCCTTCGGTTGCACCATGAACAACTTCACCAATTTCTTTGGTAAGTTGCGTTGCGGCTTCGCTCTCAGCTTTGGTGTCTATCAGTCGCTGTTCATCTTCTTGTCGTCGTACCAATAGATTTTCCTGCATAAGAGAAAGTTTCAATAACAATTGATTTAATTCATTCCGACTCTGGTTTAAATTAAAATGATTGGTTAAGTCTCCGTTAGAAATGTTGATTGCTACGGTAACTGCTCGCGCAATGGGTCGAGTTATCGATCTGGTTAGCAAATAACCAAAGATTATTGCCAAGGCTATCGCAGCTATACTGCCATACAGAATTACTTGAGAACTTAATTTTCGCATATTCTCTGATTCTGTAGAACGAATGTTTAGAAGTAAACGTTCCGTTTTATCGAACTCCGCGATCAATTTCCGAAAGGCATCCATTGCTATTTTATCACTGCCTGAACTAAACTTTGTTAAAAATTCGTTCGAACTTACTTTACCTACCAGTACATCTCTCCGCATCTGAATCAAATTTTCAGAAACTTGAACGAACTCTTCGCTTTTACTTTTGATTCTGTCCAGTCGATCCTGTTGCTCCTTATTGTCTGAGGTTAGTTTTTTTGCCTCTTCCCAAAAACTCTGAAAATTCTTTTTACCAGAAATATAGGGCTCAAGAAACTTATCACTGCCTGAAACAAGGAAACCTCTTGATCCAGTTTCCATATTCACCATTGACAACAACATTCCATCACTTGTCGCAAGTACATTGTATGTGTGTGTAGTCCAGCGCTCTGCTTCTGCAAGACGAGCTGTTACAAATCCTGCTGTCCCTACCACCGAAATAAAAATTAAAATGATGGAGAGTAGACCGAAACCTAGCCTCGTTCCAACACGCCAATTGCTAAAAAAATTCATTGGAATCTCCTTTCCTTGAAATGTAAGAATGTTCAGAAAATTTTCTTTTCATATATATTATAAAGATCCAACTTTTGTAAATATTCAGTGCTTTACTCAACCTAAAATTTGATACTATATCCAAGTGAGAAATGCAGGACATGATGTACAAAGTTTTGTTGCTGATATCTTTGGATAAGAAATGCTTTTAATGCCTCTCTTGCATAACCATTCGGATCAGCTCCCGGATTCATTGCGCTCAATTCGTCAACCCGAGTCGAAATTAAATCAATTGCAATTCTGTTTTGAATGCCATGAACTTTAGACGGATCATCAACTCGACTATCCCTATGATTCGTATCTGCATAAACTCCTGCATTTCCAAATCTAGTTGGTGAATCCCATAAACGTGCATCTGGTCGAATCATATCTAGAATTCCTAGATAAAGACCTTTATAATTAAATTGTATCGTTGGGGTTATATCTGATATTCCACTTCTTTTTTCAGATAAATTTGTTAGGTATTGGTAACCCGCACCTAAACTGAGTGTTACATTAAAATCCTTTTCTTCAAAAAGTTTATGGCTAAAGGAAAGTTTATGATAACTGGTGCCGTTGCTACCGCCGCCTCCTTCTGACGTCATTCGGAAAAAAGATGTGAATGCAGGATTCAACGATTTTAGAAACGGGAATTCAATTCCGGCGATCAGATCGAGCGCAGAAACATTGTAATTGTCATTGTTCGCCATAAAGGAACCAGTTACTAATTTTCCCACTCTAGTATTGTATTTATAAAGAACCGATGCATCGATAAAATCGCGAAGGCCATTTCTTTCATTTCTAAGACGTATACTGGATGGATCTCTTGGTTTTGTTCTATCTCGAGTCAATGCGTCATTGACCAAGATATTCGGATTCCCTGAATTTACGGACTCAAGATAAGAATTTGTAAAATCCGCTTTATCTCCAGGTGAGGACTGAAGAAAGGAGTCACTGTCTTTATTGGATCTATGTGCTGTCGGAGTATAGATATTGATTCCAATCGTAAGATTTTCAGACGGATAGAAGGATACGCCCGTTGTAATATTCCAAGCCTGTGGAATGGAGTTGTAGGATGTATTGTCCCTTTGGGACAATTTGTTTCCGAGCACACTAAAGCCTCGGAATGTGTTATCGTTGGATAGGTATTGGAAAAATTCAACTGGTCGATGGGGTTCCTTTTCTTTTTCAAATTGAGAAGAGGGCTCTTTTTTTTGCAATGGCTTGCCTGAGTCAGGTTCTTCCAATTTTGGAGGAGTTTGGTTGGTTCTATTTGACTGACTTGGTAAGACCTGTTGTGCTTTAAGAACTGAAAACGAAGCAAAGAGAAGGATTAGGATACATTCTGTAACAAGATTGGATTTTTTGGTTCCAATTGTCTTTTCTTTCATACTCCGAAAGAAGAGCCTATTTTTATTGGAAATCTTTGTACTTTGAGAAAAACTGTTAAAATAAATACGCAAAATCATCCTAGTTGTTTGGAACATTCCATGAACAAAAGACGAATCATTTAGATATTAAAATACAAAATAAACTCAATTCTTCTTTTTTTATTCTTTTGATTCAGAAGAAAACGAAGTATCTATGGAATTATTTTTTTCCACTAGACTAGATAGAAAAAGAGCGATCCTTTTGTATTCTAAAAATGATAGCAGCTTACTTTCTTTAGATAAAAATCTTGAAAGAACTTGGGTGTGCTGTCAGATGCTCAGTAAATCTCAAGTGAATCCCTTATATTGAATGAAAAATATAGTACATTTCCTAGTTGTGTTTTTATTTCAAAGTAACATTGTTTATCTGTTTCTATTTTCAATTAGTTGTGAGCCCGTTTTGAATAGTCCGTATGAATTCGGAACTTCTGAATTCTATAGAACACAATCCTTTGTTTGTTTGGTCAATCCGTCCAGTGTTTGCAATACCAATCCAAACAGAGCCAACGACACGGTAGATTTTAATGCAATTCCTGGTCGAAGGCTTTGGCTTCGAGCAGAAGGCCTTCCATTTGCGAATTCTGTGCCGGTCACGAATTGGGTCGATCTCAGTGGCAATGGAAATAATCTCACACCAGGTGTTGCGCCTACGTTTTTTTCAACCAGTAGTACTATCAATGGAAGACCTGTGGTCCGTTTTCAATTTGGTCCTGGAAGCAATTTAACTAACTTATCTCCGGTTGGAGTAACTGCCTCAGACTCCGGTAGTTTATTTTTCGTTGCAAGAGTTCCTTTAGTTGTAAATAGCAATCTACTTACGATCGGACCTGTTGGTGGAGGGGGGAGAGAGTTCCAAATCACTTCTGTTGGTGTAATTGCTCTAAATAGGTCTGGTATTAGCTCTGTCGCCACGTATAACTCCGGTTGGGTGGCAAATTCTGTTCATCAGGTTTCCATTTTACAAAACGGGGGAACTAATGTCGTAATAAAGTTTGATGGAATACAAACCCTTTCCGTGACTCCAGGATCTACGGGTTATACTCCAGGTAGTCTTACTTTGGGTGCCGGTGGAGCCGAGCTTGATATT